>CAJUTA010000045.1 GCA_910589685.1 uncultured Ureaplasma sp. | reverse complement strand
TTTTAAAGTTTCCTCATTATAACATTTGCCTTGACATTCTTCACAAGTTATATAAACACTTGGTAAAAATTGCATATCAATTTTTATGACACCATCGCCTTGACAATGTTCACAACGGCCGCCTTTAACATTGAAACTAAAACGACCTTTACTATAACCTTTTTCTTTTGCATCGACGATATTAGAAAAAACATCACGAATATCATCAAAAACTCCAGTATAAGTTGCTGGATTACTACGAGGAGTTCTACCAATTGGATCTTGTGACACTTCAATGATTTTATCGATATTATTAGCCCCAATAATTTCTTTAAAAGGCGCGTGATCTTCAAATGGATTAAATAACTGTTTAGTTAGTCCTTTGACAAGAGTATCAAGGATTAAAGTTGATTTTCCTGAACCTGATACACCTGTTACAGCAATCATTTTTCCTAATGGAATTTCTAAATTAACGTTTTTTAGATTATTTCCAGTAGCATTCTTTAGAATAATTTTTTTGCCATTACCAGATCTTCTTGATGAAGGAATAGGAATAAATTTTTTACCAGATAAATATTGACCAGTTAATGAATTTGGATCTTCTTTAACTTTATTTACTTCGCCTTCTGAAACTACATATCCACCATTGTTTCCAGCTCCTGGACCAATATCTATTAATCAATCAGCTGCATTCATTGTATCTTCATCATGTTCTACTACTAACATTGAATTTCCAAGATCACAAATTTGTCTAATTGTCTTAATTAATTTTTCATTATCTTTTTGATGCAAACCAATTGATGGTTCATCTAATACATATAAAACGCCTGTTAAATGAGAACCAATTTGAGTAGCTAATCTTATTCTTTGAGCCTCACCACCTGATAATGTTGATGCATTTCTTGACAACATTAAATAATCTAATCCAACATTATTTAAAAAAGATAAACGATCTATAATTTCTTTTAAAACTAATTTTGAAATAATTTGTTGATCTTTTGTTAGTTCTAATGATAGCAAAAATTCAATTGCTGATTGAATATCTAATTTAGTGAAATCAATGATTGATTTATTACCAATTTTTACACAAAGAGCTAATTCATTCAATCTTTGACCTTTACATTTTGGACAAGTTTTTTCAGTCATATATTTAGAGTAATATTCTCTAGCCATATCACTACTTGTTTCTTGGTAACGTCTTTTAATTAAATCCAATGGTCCTTCAACATAATCTAATTGTTCATATTTACGACCATTTGCAGATTCCATAATAATTGTAATTGGTTCATCACTACCATAAAGAATGTGATGAAGATCTTTTTCACTTAGTTCACAAATTGGTTTGTCAATAGGAATTTCATAATGCATTAGCATATTGAAATAACGTTGTCAATCCATATTTGTTGTATTAACAGTATTTTTAAAAAAATCTATTGCACCATCAATAATGCTCAAATCTTTATTTGGAATCATTTTATTTGGATCAGGCTCATAAACAACACCTATTCCCTTGCAATGTTCACATGCGCCCAAAGGGCTATTAAATGAAAATAAACGTGGTTCTAAATTAGGAATGCTAAATCCACATTTGTCACATGCATAATGTTCATTAAATAATTTTTCTTCATCATTGTATTGAGCTAATACAAAACCATTGCTTGTTTTTAAAGCCGTTTCAACTGAATCATTTAAACGTGATCTTGTTTGAGAGTCTTTTCTCAAAATGATTCGATCAACCATCACTTCAATTGTATGTTTTTTATTTTTATCTAAAACAATGTTATCGTCTAAACTATAAATTTCATTATTAATTCGAACACGCAAAAATCCACTATTACGTAAATTTTGTAATAGTGATTCGTGAGTCCCCTTTTCATTATTTACCATTGGTGAAAAAATAACAATTTTTGTTTCATCTGCTAGATCGAATAAAAAATCAACTATTTGTTTAATTGTTTGTGTTTTTATAATACCATGTCCATTAACACAATATGGTGTACCTATTCTTGCGAAAAACACACGCAAATAATCATAAATTTCTGTTACCGTTCCAACTGTCGAACGTGGATTATTTGAAGTTGATTTTTGATCAATTGCAATACTCGGTGATAAACCTTCAATTGAATCAACATCTGGTTTTTCATTACCACCTAAAAATTGGCGGGTATAAGTAGATAGAGATTCTAAGTAACGTCTTTGACCTTCAGCATAAATTGTATCGAAAGCTAGACTAGATTTTCCTGAACCTGATAATCCTGTAATAACAACAAATTTATTTTTAGGAATTGTTATATCAATATTTTTTAAATTATTTTCACGAGCACCATGAACAATAATTGAATCATTACACTTACTCATTTTTTTCCTTTGTCATTTCTTTCAAAATTAGATCAGCAATTTCTTCTTGGTTATTTTCTTGTAGTTTATTTTTTATTTTTTTAATTTGTTCAGAAATATAAATATCTTGATTTTTTGACAAATTATTATTTTCTTCTAGTAAATTAGTTAATTCTAAAAAATGTTCGTCTAAATTAGGCAATAATAGCTTTGCTTTATTTTTAAAGGTTAATTTTATTTTTTCAAAATCGGATTCATTAATTGTTTTTGATAATAAAAATCCAATTAGAATTGAAATTCCTATTTTATTAAGATTCTTCATTATTTTTAGGAGTTTTTGAATTATTTTTAGTCTTTTTTTCGCTATTTTCTAATAATACTTTGCTAATTACATCTGCATTATTCTTGACTAAATCTTCTGCAGCATTAATATAATTGGATATTTTTACAATTGATGAGACAACATCATTCATTTTTTCAGATTTATATGTTAAATCTTCCACCAAATAATCTAATTTTTTAGAAACTATTGACATACGGCGTAAGGTTCAAATAAAATATGCAAATGCAAGAATTGCAACCACACATAAAATAGCAATAAGAATAATTAATCAAGTAGGCATTTTGTAAATAAACTATATTTAAAAATTATACTTGATAAAAGTAATTAATACTTATTCTTTGATGTATTCAAAGTTGTAGTTGTTGGAGGAGTAGGTTGTGGTTTTGTTGGGACAGTATTCATAGTAAATGGCACTATTATTTGTTGAACAATAGATTTTGTCAAATTACCTAATGAATCTGTATATGTATATAATACTGGTCTATCAAAATAAATACATAAGTTGTATGAATATTTTTTATTTAAAATTTGTACAACTTGACCACTAATACCAACTTGGAAATTAATAGAATTAGAAATATTATAATGTTTTTTAACTAATTGATTTAAGGCATCTAGCGTATTAGGTTCCATAGTTAAAATTTGTTGGTTTGGATTTACTTGTGAGTTGTTTCAAACTATATAATTATTAACGAAATTTGTCAAATCATTCACTAAATCAACATCGCCTTTTCCAACATTACCAACACTATAATTTGGATTGAAAACATTGGTGTTGTAGTCTTTAATATTTGGAGTTGTATTTGTTTGGAAAATTGATGCAATATTTGTTGTGCTTGGTTCAGGATTAAAGATGATTGGCTTATTAGGCAAAATAGCAGCAATAGCCAAAGATAATAGTGTTGGTAAATTCGAAGAATATTCAGTAATTTTTACTTGATCAAATAAAAATTTTTTAAATCTTAAATATTGACATCCATAATATTTTTGAGCTTTCAATTTATCCAATTGTTCTGTTTTTAAATCATCTTTTGTATAGCTAATATTTAGTGCATATGTAGATTCGGAACTACTATTTTTATATGAAACTTTAACCTTAGCTTCACTAGCAGAATTTAAAACAAAATCTTGATTAGCATTATCTAATACACTTTTATCATTGAATAAAATATTTTCAAAAGAATTATATCCTCAATTAATTGTTCCATCTTCTGTAACAATTGGATAAATTGGAGCATTGTTTGCTTTATATTGAAGAATAAAATTATTTTCTGGTTTAATTGTTAAATCAGTTGGAAAAATTCTTGTCAAGTCTAAAACTAATTTTTTAGTACCTACATTGTCTGTATAATCAGTAAAAGATATTCCTGCAAATAAATATAATCAACTACGAACATTAGACTTACTAATTGTTACTAATGCATTAATAGATTCAGGAATTTTAGTATTAATATAATTAATCAAATTATCAAAATCAGAATCATTTATTTCAATTTTTATATTATCTAATAAACAAGAAATGGGAAGTAAATTTCACTTAAGATCTTGCTTAAATGAGTATTTAATTTCTAAATCTTGAGTAACAGTAAAATTTGAATATTGGAAATTATTTATAACTTCCATATTAATATTTGATTGAGCATTACCCATAGAATTTAAAACTTCTGATAACAACATTTGTTTTCCGCCATATGTTACATGGAAAAGAGAATCAATACATTTACCAATTTGTTCTGATAATGTAGTTGTTACTCCGCTGCTTATAACTTTATATCCTGTTGTTTCATCCAAAGAATAAGTACCTATTTTTTTTATTAAACCTGTTGGTTGAGTTGTAGTAATAACATTTTCGAACGTTGCATTTGTATAATCATTAATTGTTTGAGAAACATTAACATTATTAGCTAAAATACTTGATACTGTTTTTAAAATATTAGCAGTTGCTGGATCAATTGGAGCAAGAATTCCTGAAACTAATGTAAGAATTGAATTGGCACTATTTTTATTTGTTAATTCATATGTAAAAATATCTAATGCATGAATTTTTTTATATTTTTCTTGCATTTGCAATGTATTTTTAATTGTAGTACCTTCTAATCTAACATTTGACTTAGTAATTGGATAAATTGAAGCACTATAAGTTACTAAATTATTAAGATAATTATGAACAGATTTAATTATTGTTTGTGTAGAAGAACCCAAGTTATTTGTTAGAGAATCTTGTGATAAGTAAGTTAAAACAAAATCAATATTATTAAATAAAAATTCAATAATTGGTTTATCTTGTGATAATCCTCTCATAATTTCACCTATCATAGGTAAAATTCATTGTGCACCTTTATCTAATAATTTTTCAAGTGTAGGGTATAAACCTTCAATACTTGCAACTCATTGATGCATCTTAATTGGATCATTATGATTATTTATTATTTCACTTAGCAATTTAATAATTTCAGTCAATTGCGTTGATGAACCATCATCAATTGACTTCATAATATTAATAATGGAATTAATATTGTTAAGCAAATAAATAGAAGTACTATTTCTAGTAAAAAGTTGAGAAATAAGATTTGCAATATCTTGATTATTGATTGTTGCATTAACAATGTTATAAATTTCAAAACTTATATCTTGTAATAAATCATAAATTGTTGGATTTTTTGCAATCTTTAACATTAATGATTCAACAGATTTAACAACAATACTTGTTGTATTGTATGAATTAGTTAATTGTTCTAATTTTAAATTTTTTAATTGACTTTCAGTAACTGTCTTTTTATTCTCTTCAATAATTCCTAGTGATTCAATAAAATTTTTATCAATAGTAACTTTTTCTATTAAACACATTAATGATAATGAATTAGTAAAAAGATTGACATTATTAAAACTACTTTGAATTCATTCACTATTTGTGAATTTGTCAAGACTTAGTCAATTAATTGGTTGAGATTGAGTTTCATTTTTTGATATTTGATATTTAATTGTTACATTGCTAAAACTTGGAGTCAAATTAGCTGTATTTTTTATTTGAGTATTTGGTACAAGAGTTGGACTTATTTTTGAGTTATTTAGTTCCAATAAAATAACAATATTAGAATTACCATCAATTGTAATTTTTTCATTTGAAATAGGCAACGAAAGTTCTTTTGTTAGGGTAGATTTATTATAAATATTTAAACCAATTGATCCATTAAATGTTTTTGTTTTTTCATCATATTTTATGTTGTTGCATGAATAAAGTCCTGTTGTATATAAACTTGGGATATTTCAGTTAGCAAAAATATCAGAAAAATATTTATTAACAAAAAATTCATAATCTTTTTGAAAATTAGCTAAATTGTAAGTTTCAATTTTGTTATTAACATCTTGATTTATATTTAAAAAATCACTATATGTTAATAACAAGTTATCCATTGGTAAAATTGGGGTAATTGTTGAATCTGCATTATATTTTCACTCATTTACATCAGGATATTTGCTTTGGTCTTGAATAATTTCAATAAAATCATTTTTAACATCAACACCAAAAACATTAAGAATAGATTTTGAAGGAATACATCTAACTTCTACTTCTTTTTGAGAAACAATAATTTGTCCTAAACCCTTTGAATTATTTGCTGAATCAAAGAATAATAAATTCAATGATTTAACATTTTCAGTAGAATCGTTTGTTATTTTACCTAATCGAGTTGTTGGTTTATTGTCAGCCATCTTGTATAAAATTTTTGTTGTATTTAAATTTAGATTTGCAGCAACCAAAATTTGTTCATCAGTCACAACTTCTGGATTTAAGATATCTTCAAGAGAATAATTTGTTAAAAAATTTGTTTTGCTAAATGATGATGTATTATTGTTTAAAAAATCACTAATTGATGAATCTGCATATTTTGGGAAAACAATTGATAATTTTTTAATTTCATTTTGATTATTAACTGTATTTTTTATAATAGAGTATTCTAAAAAAGTAGAGGAACTTTTATTTTTAACATCAATAGTAATTTTGAAGTTTGTCAAATCTAACTGAATTGAATTTCAATCAATTACATAATTTTCTAAAAAATTATTAGTAAAAGTATTTAAAGATTCATTTAATTTTGCAATAAAACTAGGATTGCTCATATTTTGAATTAAATATTGATAAGTTTTAAAAATTGAAGAATTATCAGTATTGCTTAAAAAATTAGAATTAACTAAAATTTGATTATTAGTTTCATCAACTTGATAATTTCAATCATTACTAGATACACATGCACTTGTAACAATAGGTAATACTAATGTGCTAGGAACTAATAATGAAGTAAAAGCAATAAATGTTTTTAATTTAATTTTTTTCATAACTATTATTTCCTTTCAATTTTAGAAATAAATTAATTATAAGACTTTTCTAATTATTGGTTACCAAAATTTAAAATAAATTTGTAATTATAAGACGGCAATGTTACTGAAGAAAAAGATACTACAATTGTTTTAGGATTACTATATTGATTAATATTTAAATTATAATTATTGATACTTTTTATATTTGTTGATGAATTAATCGATAAGCAATCACGCAAAGGTTGGATTTTTTCTAAACTGCGAACATATTTTTCACAATAATCATAAATTTGCGTATCTTTCATATTACTAATTTCTTCAAAAGTTGCATTATTGAAAAATGTGTTAATGTCATTTTGATACAATATAAACTCGTTTTTCAATTCTTTACCAGCATATGGAGAAATTTTAATATTTAAACTAATATCAGTAAATTGAATCGCATTTGGTAATTTTGAGATTTGCTCTTTATAAATTGGATCGATGATATATGTTAATTGATAAATATTACCTTGATCATTTAATAAACCTTTATCAAAGATGTAACCAAAATTTGGAATAATCAAATTTTTTGCATTAGGATTTTGCTGCAAAAAATAATCATTTATTTGGGTTCTTCATTGAGTTCCTGTTATTTCTGAATATAAAAAATTACTAGCTCAACCTAAGTCATCTTGGTCAAAAGAAGTGTATTTTCCACTATTGTCAATTGTTAAATATGATGGCAAAAAAACTGAATTTGAAAATAAATATATATTTTTAATAAAGACATTATAAGTAGTTCCATCATATGAGAATAGAAAATTCAAATTTACTTTTGATTGACTAGATAAATTTTCACTAGGATCAGTATTAGAATTTTCAAAATTAAAAAATGATAATAATTCAATATTAGTTATTTTTTGTGATATTTCATCACCTAATAAACTAATGAATTCGACAAAGTCTTTATTTTCAAAATCTTTTCTTTTTAATAGTGCAATGATATCATCACATGAATATGATGATATTCCCAAAGAACTACTAAAATTGTTCAAGTCAAAATTTATTGTTTTCATCTCAACTAAATTACTTTGTTTAGCACAAGAAGAAAGAACAGTGCCTATTGTAGGTACAAATGCTAGAGAAGATAAACTTAATCACAAAAATATTTTTTTCATTTATTTCACCGCTATTTCTTGAGCTGGATTCATTTTCTTCATTTTGTTATAGATATATAGAAGAATTAGAGAAAGAATTATGCCAACTAAAACAAAACCACCTATAAATACTCATCAATGAACTAATGGAGTGATGATAATGTTAAATGAATTAAAAGTAATAGTTTTTAATATATTAATAAATAAGAATGATATTGGAATTGATATTAAAGTTCCTAATACTAATACAAAGTAATAAACAAATGCTAGAGAAAATGCTGTTTGAATATTACTATATCCTAATACTTTTAAGATAGCAATTAATTTTTGTGATTCAAATACTATGATGATTGCAATCAATGAAATAATTACTAATAATGTAACAATGAAAGTTATAGCAATAATTCCATCAATATTCATAAGAGCATTATCAAAATAATTCCCAACACCTATTGTGGCACTTGGAATATCAATGTTAGATGCCGATGATATTAGTAAAGATGTTGATCCAAATAAATCAATAAATCGACGCATTCAATCTCCTAATGCATCAACTTCATTAGATGAACTAGGTAAATTAAAAGTTTGTTTAGAGTTTAGTGCCCGTGAAATAATATCATTATTTGCTCGATCAACAATTAAATTTGCATTCATAAGTTTATCAAATTGGTTGTAATTATTATTAATTATTGAATGCAAAGCGCCCATATTTTGAGATTGTCCTGGGCCTGTTCCAAAATTAGAACTAAAGTTAGATATGATTGTTGAAATACCACTAGGAACATACATTCCAGCATAATTTTTTAGAAATACTATGTCTTGATTATTTGAAAACACTCCATTAAATGGAATATATCCTTTTCCAGGATAAATTGGCGATTTTCAATTAGTATAAGAAACATTACTAAAATCTTGATAACCTAAAATTTTATTTGCATATTGTTGTAATGTGTAATATTGTTCTTCAAAATTAGTATCAGTAATTCCAATAACCTCAAATTGACATTGATAAATAGGAATTAAATCACTTGAAGAAGTTACAAATTGGTTGTAATTTATAACATTGAAACGATCAAATGTATTTGTTGGATTTATAACAAATTTATCATTAACATCAATACCTCATCTTTTAGATACAACGTTGTTAATAACTATAGGATAAGTTGTTAATTCTCCTGGTAAAGGTTGTTCAACAATATAATCTATCAATTTTTGTTTTAAATCATTTTTGTTTTTATCAAATAAATTAACAAATTTGGAATCAGATTTAATACCAACAGCTTTACCTGAAATTGCTTTATTATTTTTTTCATAATTAAATTCAACATATGTATATGTTTCATCATTGTTTTCTACAGGAACAATATTTGAAGCAATTTTATAATTATAATCTGGTATTTTTTGATCTTTTTGGCCTAAATTTAAATTTTTAGGATAAATATATTTATACCACATTTGATATAGTGGATTAGAATTGTTTGTTAATAACTGAGCAAATAAACTAACTGTTTGTGATTTAAATGTGAATGATGGAGCTGAGTATTTTGCTTGGTCTTTATTAAGAGCTCAATATTTATTTCCATTATCCGTATTTGTTTGACGAATGAAAATTCAATTTTCTAAATTTACATTTGGATCATCATAATTTTCAAACAAATCTGAACCATCTAATGTGAATGGTTGCTTATTAATATTTGGTAAAAAAGTTGAATAATAAATTGGTTTATTATTAAACTTTTCATAAGGTGTATCTTTTAGTTCAGAAATATTAATATATTTACTTGAATCTTTAGATAATGCAATTTTATTTTGTTCTTGTAATCAATAATAAAAATCAAAACTAGTTTGTGCTAAAAGCTCTGTGTTTCTATCTGCTAAATATGAAACAGATTCAGGAATAATTTGTTTAGCAAACTCTCAAGGATTAATTGTTGCCCCTAGAGCATTGATTTCTGTATCCAATAATAATTTATTAAAAACACGATTATTCAAAAATTGAAAATTTCAATTTACTTCATTTGATAAATTTGAACTAGTTAAAAATAAACTTGTGAAAAATTTATCACTAGAATATGGATAAATCATTGAATTATAGTATTCTAATCCTGTATAGAATTCACTATTCATTGTTAATGGATTATTATAATTTAGATTTGTATTGTAACTACCTGGTGTAGGATCATAAGCATTGAAACAACCTTTTTGAGATGTACCAATTTCTGAATATGGAATATCAGAATAATAACCTGAATTGATAGTTGGAGAATATAAATCTACAGATGAATAATATTTTTTATTTTCTAAATTACTTGATAATGATGACTTAAAAATATTTAAACTACTTATACACATAGAACATATTGTGATAAATGTTGTTGTTGTGAAAAGCAAAATCATAAAACGAGATACATTGCTCATCATTAATGTTAATCTAAATGATCAGATAGGTTTAAATAGAGAAGTAGCTTTCTTAGTTCAAATGACTAATGGATTAACTTTGAAAGTTCCACTATTTTGCAATAATGACTGAGTGTTATTATTCAATAAATAGAAAGTTATTCCAATAATTAATGAATAAAGAACAACAAAAGTGACACCAATAATTATTGCTCATATTCAAACTCAATTATACAACTTAACATTTGAAATAACTAATGTCCAGTAATTAGAAATAATGTCAAGCGTTGGAGATGTTAAAGCAAAAGATAAGAAAAATCCTATTGTTCCAAATAATAGTGATGGAATAAATGCAAATGGGAAAAATGATAAAACTAGAATTCACTTATTAACACCATTCGCTAAACCAATTCCAAATGTAATAATATTTTGTTTAATAATGGAACGAATTAATAACCCTAAAAATATTAAAGCTAGCATTAAAACAATTGATCCTATCGCTATACCAATAATCACCACAATTCTTTGAACATTGTTTAGAAAATTACTTCAAACATAAAATATAAAATTTTGTTGAGTATGATCATTTAATTCAAATGCTGTAACTTCTTTATAGTTTTCTAATGTTCATTTTTTTAATTCATCCAACATTTTATTTTTTTTAAAAATATTATTGCGAGCAGATGGGGGATAACGAACTGAATAATATACAAATGGCTTGTATGAAGTTCCATCTATTGAACGAGAAAATCCGTCTGAATTTACATAAGCAACACCATTATTTTTTGAGTTTACAAAAATTTGTGATGCACTTTGGGATGGATACAACAAATTTGGTGTGTCGCCAACTCCAATTATTCCAAATGAGTTTGAATTAATTTTAATTTTGTATTTGTCATTTAATTGTTCAAATCAAGAAATGAAATCATAATAAGTTTTATATTCATTAGTATCATCATCATAAACTTGATAACTAGTATATTTTCCATCAATAGGATATTGTTTATATGGTAATAATGAGATATCTTTTAAAACACGTTGACTAATGATAGATTTGCTATCTTTATTACTATGCATATAATCAGATGATAAAACAGAGAAATAAGAAGAAATTTGATTACATTTTGCAGCAAAAGGAATTGAACCACTAACACCTATTAATGGAATAACTTGAGTCAAAATAAAACTTACACTATAGTTTGAATAGTTTAATCCACTTAAAAATAGCAACTCACCAATTTTTGCAAAATATGAATTACGATTAATAACCAATTCACTTTGAGATGATGGCATTGTTGTATTTGTGAATAAACGATAATTAGCATTAAAATCAGCTTCATTATTTGGCTGAGTTGCTATATTTTTTAAAATCGGAAGAACCTTATTTAAAAAATCTGATGATATATTCCAATTAGAGTGAAGTAACAAATCAGCGAATAATCATGGTTTATTTTTTAAATAATTTTCATATTGAAAGAAAGTAAATGAATCATTTAAACTATTATCAATTAAACCATTGTTATACCACATATTATAAAAAGCAAAATATTGTGCATTATTAGAGATTATTAAAGAATAATCTGTATCTTCTGGGAATGAAGTATTAGTTTTTAAAACTAATTTGTTAACTACACTAGTATTCCCATTTGGATCAGTATTTAATGAATTTTGTTCTTCAACTAAAGAAAGAATGAAATTTTGATTATTTATAATATCTGAAACTGGCAAATTTTTAGACAATGAGAATTCAAAACCATTTAGCTTTAGATATTCTTCTAAATTATTGTCTAAAATTTGCTTATTATTTATATTTGTTTCTTTTTTTTGTTCATTACGGATAATTGATTCAGGAACTGAAACAGTTAAATCAGCAAGATTTCCATTTTTAATGATTTCATCTTTTGAACGTGTCATTAAAAATAGTGACATAAAAGTAACAACTAGAGTTGTAGTTGCTATTAATAGTAATACACCTAAAAAAGAAATTAATGTTTTAGTTTTACCTAAAATACGAAAAGAATTTCTTGTAAAAATTGAAAATAAATTATTATTTTTTTTCATATTTTTTTAAAAAATATATTCACATATTATACAAAAAAAAAAAAAACGTAATAACAATTTATTACGCTTTAATTATATATAATTAATTTTTTTAAAATTAATTTGAGAAACTAACTTTTACACTTGGCCCCATTGTAGGACTAACTGTAATATTTTGGATATATTGACCTTTAACAGTTGAAGGTTTTTTAGATTTTAATAAGCTGATTAATGTTTCAATGTTTTCTACAATTTTTTTACTATCATTTGAAACTTTACCAACACACATATGAATATTTCCGTATGTATCAACACGATATTCTAAACGACCTTTTTTAAATTCTGTAATTGTTTTTGGTAAATCAGTTGTTACAGTACCAATTTTAGGGTTTGGCATTAATCCACGAGGACCTAAAACTTTACCTAACTTAGCCAATGCTGGCATAATTTTAGTAGTTGTGATTATTAAGTCAATTTTATTCAACATTTTTTCAATATCTTGAATTATGTCTGTTCCACCAAAATAATCTGCTCCTAGTTTTTTAGCCTCATCTGCAGACATTGTGTCATCAATTACTAAAATACGAGTGTCTTTACCATTACCATTTGGTAATACAATTGAACCACGTAATTGTTGTTCAACTTTTTTAGTATCTAAATTTAATTTAATTGCCACATCAATTGAACCAACAAATTTAGAGATTGAAGCTTTTTGAGCTAAAGCCACTGCTTCTTCTAATGGATAAGCTTTATTTTTTTCTACTAATGCAGTTGCCTTTTGCATTTTTTTAGATAATTTTGCCATTAGTTATCTCCTTTGTTTTTATAAGGATTAACACCTTCAATAGTAATTCCCATTTGTTTAGCAGAACCTGCAACCATACGCAATACTGCTTCATCAGTATAAGCATTTGTATCAGGTAATTTGTAACGAGCAATTTCCAAAGCTTTTTCCTTTGAAATTGTAGCTACTACTTGTTTTTTAGAATCTTTAGCACCTGATTTAATTTTTGCTGCTTCTTTTAATAAGATTGTTACAGGAGTTGTTTTTGTAACATAATCAAATGATTTATCTTTATATGCAGTAATGATTGTAGGGATCACTTGTCCATTACGATCTTTAGTTTCATCATTAAATTGTTTAGTGAATTCAGCCATATTAATTCCAACTGATGCTAAAGCAGGACCTGGTTTAGCCTGACCACCAATTAGATTTAATTTAGCTACTCGAGTGATTTCTTTTGTTTTTGGAGCCACACGCAATACCTATCTTTCTTTAATGTATTCGCTACGTGGTTTAATAATACGAGGGTAACTCCTCTACCACATGCTGTCAAAATTTACTATAATATAAGTTACTATATCACATATTGATTATAGTATATTAATATGGATAATAAACTAAAATTACCAGGTGACCGAGATTTAGTTTTTATTGACATTGAAGCCACCGACGACAGATGCTCACAAGAAATGATTCAATTTTCGGCCATTAGAAAAAATTTGAATGGTGACGAAAAAGAATTTGACCAACTTTTTATACCTAAAAAACAATTATCAACTTATATTATTAATTTATTAAAAATTGATAATGTTTTTTTAAAAAAAAATGGAAAACAATTTGATGATTGCAAAAATGAGATAATAGATTTTATCAAAGATTCAATTATCGTCTCATTTGGGGATTGAGATTTCAAATTTCTTTCTAACCAACTCAACATTGATTTGGAAAAAGATTTAAAATGTGAAAAATATGATTTACAAAAAGAGTTAAGAGTTATTTCTGGAAAGAAACAATTGCCACTTTTGCAAATGTACAATTATATTTTTGAACAAAACAATTGTCACAAAAAATATCAGCATTGTGCAATGTTTGATACTAAGATGCTAAAGGACATTTTCTTTAAAATTAAAGAAATGAGTGATGATGATATGTCAAACCTCATTCCGTATGTGCATTTAATGCCGCGAACATCAACACCATGCCATAAAATTTTTTCCAAATCAGAGCATGAAAATAAATGAACAAATAATTTTATAAAAACAAACAAGCCATTCATTATAAAAAAAATGGAAATTGGGAAATTTAAAAACAAAAAACATGATCCACCAATTCATTATTTAAAAGAATTGATTGGTGGATTTAATCCTCCTTTTGATAATACTATAATTAGAAATTCTTTCTCTGATATAGAGAGTGTGTCTATCTATGATATATATAAAGATCAAATAGAATGTGAAATTAAAAATTTTCTAAATTCTATTGATAATAGTCAATTAATTTTTTATTCAACAAGTAAAGAAAAGGTTCAACATTTTTGCGAGTTTATTTATGATATAACCAAAAAATATTGTGAATTAAACTATATTAATTTGGATATATTAAAAAAACAAAAACACGAAGAAAATGAATACAAAATATTCTGTGATTTAGTATCTAAGTTGCAAAAAGATAAACAAATTAAATTTAATGGATATTATCATGAAAAAAATAATCATTAAAGAAAATGATGTAGGCAAACGTTTAGATAAATTTTTAACTAAAATGTATCCACATATTTCTAAGGTTTTATTTATAAAGTGAATTAGAAATAAAGATATAAAAATAAATAATAAACGTTGCCAATTTAATGACACTTTAGATTTGAATGATGAAATATCAATATTTTTTGATAAATATTTATCAAATGAAATCCAAAAAAATGATTTCATGAATTCACTTGATAAATTAGATGTAATTTTTGAGGATGCAAATATTATTATTGTCAATAAACCTATTGGTTTATTATGTCATAGTGATGATAATAAAAATAATGACACATTAATTAATCGAATTAAAAAGTACTTAGCAAAATCTAAACAATGAGATTGAGAAAATGAAAATTCATTTACTCCTAGTTTAATAAATAGAATAGATTTCAACACAGCTGGAATAATAGTGGCAGCTAAAAATGCAAATTCATTAAAATTATTAAATCAAATATTTAAAAATAGAGAAGTTGAAAAAAGATATTATTGCTTAGTTCATTCAAACAATATTCAGTCTAACTGGGAAACTATTAATCTTTATATTGATGATAAAACAGAAATTGTTAAAGTATATAGTGATTATCAATTAAATACTAAAGTTGCCATTACAAAATTTAGATGTGTAAAAAAAATTGATAATTATTCATTGGTAGAAGTTGTTTTGATTACTGGAAGAAAACACCAAATTAGAGCAACATTTAATTATTTAAATATGCCTATAGTTGGTGAACAAAAATATACTAAAAAAGAATTCAATGACAAAAAATTTAAGAATCAATGTCTTGTTTCATATTTTTTAAAATTTAAAATAGTTGATCCAAAAAACCCCTTATTTTATCTGAACAATTTAGAATTTAGATTGAAAAATATTTGGTTTTTAAATTAACTCATTATAAATTTTTTTAATTTTAGCGACTATGTGTGAAAGACTACCTTTTGTTATCTTTTGATTTGAAGAAAATTTTTGGTTCATTAATTCACAGATAGCTCTCATATTTGCTTCTGGATTTTCTAATCTAACAAAACAATAAATTTTCTCACGATCATTTAATTCATCAAAATAAATACTTGATTTTATTGCTGTACAAATATTTACTTGTTCAACATTTGCAGCCGCTGTCTTTTTTAAATTAGAAATCTCTAAATTAATTAATCTTTGATAGTTATTAACTAAATCACTTTCTATTTTTCGTTCTTCTATTTTAAACATTGATTTGTTTGCGCCTAATACTTTTAAAACATCAGAAATTTCTTGATGTTTTTTGAAGTAAACAATATACTTATTTTTATGACAAATTGTTTTTGGTGTCAAACCAAATAATGAAAAAGATTTAATTATATTATTTTGCTCTAATAAATTTGAACAACGAAATTCTAAATGAGATGATTTTTCTGAATTACTAACATTACCAATAGCTAGAAATGCACCAATTAAATACTTTGAATTTTTTTGCAAATCATTTGATAAATTTATTTTTTCATTAAATGGAGAATGCAAATTTATTCGAATTAAATAATTTCTACGATTTAAACGAAGTGTTGTTTGATTGCTATAAAGAATCTCACTTTTGAAATTATTTTGATCACAATATTCATGTAGAAATCTAACGACTGATGGATAAATTGTGATAATTTCACATATTTCTTTATTTAAATTAAATTCACCAATAGATTTTAAAATTGTATGAAAAACTATATCACTATATTTATTTTGGATTATTAATTTTGAAATCTCTGTTTTAACTTCTTCGCTAAATGTTTGCATATTAATTTCAAATTTTATTATTAATGTAATCGATCGCAGATAAAGCAGCGATTGTACCATCGCCTACGGCTGTTGAAATTTGTCTAATTTTTTTACTTACAATGTCGCCAGCTGCAAATAAACCTGGGATACTCGTACTACAATTATTATCAACATCAATAAAATTAGTTGTAGAAGACAAAATTGATTTTGAGTTAACAGTTGGACAAACAGGTAAAAAACCAATAAAGATAAATGCCCCATGAATATTGATATCAGATTTTTCACCTGTTAATTGGTTTTTTATAGTAACAGATTCTAATGAATCTTTTCCATTAAAACTTAATGTATCTGTATTCATGAAAACTTTGATATTTTTAATGCGATTTAATCTATTAATAGAAAGTTGATCACATTTAAATTTTGGTTTGTTAGAAATTAAAAATATTTCACTACCAATATCAGATAAATAGATCGATTCTTCTACTGCACTCAATCCACTACCAACAACAGCAATTGGTAATCCTTTATGGAATGCTCCATCACATATTGCACAATAACTTATACCTTTATGAAAAAAATCAAGCTCCCCTGGACAACCAATTTGACGATTAACCATGCCTGTAGATAAAATTACGGCTTTTGCACGAATGACTTTATTATTTTTTAATTCAACAAAATGATAATTATCTGTAGTTATAATATTTGTTGCTTCATTAAAAATGAATTTCGAACCTAATTGTTGAGCTTGAGTAAACATTTTTAACCCTAAATCTGGACCTGTAATACTCTCATAACCAGGATAATTTTCAATAGTAGCTGTGGTGATGATTTTTCCACCAGGACTTGTTTTATCCAAAATAATAACTGATAAATTTGCCCGACATCCATAAATTGCAGCTGTTAATCCAGCAGGACCCGCTCCAACAATAACAATATCTGAATCATAATCAAAATTATTCATTTTAATCCCTCTTTTATTAACGATTAACAAAATATATTATTTCACTATCTTTACGAATATACTTCAAATCACTAATTTTAGGATTAGCTATATTTTGTTTTTTGCTAAAAATATAGCTAAATTTATCTTGAACAAATTTTCATAACTTATATTTTCTTAATCTTATAGAAATAAATTGATAATAAATAAATGCTAATAAACCACCTAATAAAAATAATGAGTTTATCACATATGTTCCTGTGAATGTGAAACTACTATTTCTAAGTGGTTCCATTACAAAACGAATTATTGCATAATCAACAAAATACAATGATGCAATTGTTCCGGCTTTAAATCAACGTATTTCTGCAAATGCGCCATAAATAATAGCAAATGTAACAATATTTAAAAATGACTCATATAAGAATAGTGGTTGAAAATATTTTTGTAAATGACCAAAACCATTAACAGATAATCCTACTGCAGGGGTCATATGATTAAAAACACCTGGCATTAAGTTTTTCAATCATTCTAATTGTGAAGCATCCACAGCTTGTCCAAATATTTCTCCATTAAAAAAATTTCCTCATCTTCCGATTGCTTGACCAATTAGAATTGTCGGAATAATAGCGTCAGCAAAAATAAGGATTGATGGACGTCTAATATAAACATTTCCATCTTGAACAACTCTTAGATGATATTTTGGTAATCTTAAAATTAATGGAAAATAAATTAAAGCGGTAATGACTCCAAAAATGACACCACCTTGAATCGCTAATCCACCCTCACGGAAATTAAAAAATTGGTTTATACTTGCATCACCAATAATTACTGATCATAATCTTGCACCTAAAAGTATCATTGGTATTGCGAAAAAAATATAATAAAAAGGAACTTCGTAACTTAATTTATAACGTTTCGAAGTTACAAACAGAAAAATTAAAATTGCAATGAAATAACCTAAAGCACTAAATATTCCATATCAATAAACATTTAATCCAAATAAATTAAATGCAATTCTAAACGGATCATTACTGGCGATTAGTGTTAAAGAGTCTGCCATTATTTTTGTTCTTTCTTCTTACTGATTTGTTCAATAAATTCTTCTGCTGAAAAATATCCTTGTTTTTTTAATTTTAAATCAGTGATTGCTGTTTCAATTAAGTCAGAAATATTTCTACCTTGTGAAACAGGTATTCGATAAAACGGGATATCTACACCTAAAATATTATTGTAAGTTATTTTATTACCAAGTCTTTCAAATTGACATGAATATTTATCTATTTCATCCATATCAATTAACTCACAAATTACATTTATTCTTGAACTCTTAATTTGTTTTTCAATTCCAAAGATACGTTGAAAATTTAAAATACCTAGTCCGCGAATTTCAATGAAATTTTTTGTAATATCATTTGCCTTACCAAAAACACGTTTTCCAATTCTAGTAACCATAATAGAATCATCACCAATGAAAATATGACCTTTTTTAACAAGTTCAACTACAACTTCTGATTTTCCAATTCCGGATCTTCCAATAATTAAGACACCCATCCCAAAAACACTTATTAAAGAACCATGCATTAATTCATAAGTTGATAATTTTTCTTGTATTCAATTACCGATTGTTAAGTGAAGTATTTGAAAATTATGTTGAGTTTGAATAATAGGTGTTTTTGTATCTTTTGATAATTTAACAATCAAATCTATATACTTAAAATTTGGACCAATTAATATTAATGGCGGTGTCATTTTTAAAATTAAACTAATTTTATTTTCGATGGTTTTGTTATCAAATTTATCTAAATATAAACTTTCTTTTTTGCCAAAATAAGTTATGGAAATTAATGATTTATATACAATTTCACCTGTTAATTCAAATGTGCATCTAGTTAAGCTAGAACAAGTTATTTGTAAATTATTAATAAATTCTTCATTTGATAAAACTTTTAATTTGAATTTATTAATTAATTCATTTGCAAATAAAGGATAATTAATTGCCATTTTTATTCTTTTCTAATACTAATTTATGATCAATAATTCTTAAATATTGATCATTTGAAATTCGAAATGATTTACTATATTTTTTTGAATTAATGAAATTAATAATACTTATTATTTTATTTATATTAGGGCGAAAATAATTTTTACTTTCCAAAAATTTAAAAATTAAATTATTTTGTAAATCACAATCAATATTTAGAAAATATTCAACATCAAACATTTTGTGCTCTCATTCATAAAAAATTTCATTAATAATTTTTTCTTTTTTGGAATTTTCTTTATTGTGTTTATATGTTTTTCTTAATAAATCTCAAACTTCAGAACTAGGCATTGATTGAATAATTTTTCTAACTTGATTTCGCTCATATAAATCTTCTAAATTGCTACTATCAATTGCATAATCTAATTTGAAATCTTGACAATATCTTTCTAAAGTTGCTTTTCTATATCTTCTTAAAAGTGGTCGATTGATCTCGATATCTTTATAAAAACTTTTTTCTCTAATTCCATAAAATGTTTTCTGAGAATTTTTAACAAAATCTAGATATGCTGTTTCTAAAAAATCATCTAAGTGATGTGCAACTAATATTTTATTTAAATTGTTTTCTTTAGCAATTTTTTCAAAAAAATCATATCTAATCAATCGAGCTTTATTTTGAAAATTATTTTCAAAATTATATTGTTTGTAAACATCGGATGTTACATCCAAAATTTCATATTTAATTTTGTATTTATCGCAAAGTTTAACAACACAATCTACATCACATTGGCAATCTTGTCTTTTATTGTATTTAACAACAGCAACTATTCTTATATGACGACGGTACATATGAAGTAAAGCGATCGAATCTGGTCCACCACTAATAGCTGCTAAATATGGTTTTTTATTAAAAATAGACATTATTGTTTTCCATTATATAAAGAGCATAATATCAAAAAATCAAGATTAGTAAAATCAAGAATTATTTCATTTATTTTAGAAAATAATTGTTTGTAAATTTCTAACTCTTCTCTAGTAAATTTAGATAAGACATAATCTTTCAAAGATAATTTAGATTTAATTATTGGATTTAGAATTCCTATTTTTAAACGCATTATTGATTCAGTATTCATTTTTTTAATAATATCTTTAATTCCGTTGTGTCCGCCAGATGAGCTATTGGTTTTTAATTTATATTTTCCAACTTCTAAGCTAATATCATCAAAAATTACTAGAACATTTTTTAAAGGTATTTTATAAAAATTGGTAAATTTTTGAACAAAATCACCTGATAAATTCATGTATGTCATTGGTTTAGCTAGATAAATATTTTTATTGTTAATTGTGAATTTAGCAATCTCTGAATTGAATTTAGAATCAAATTGAAAATTTGAAATCAATAGAGAATTTCTATTATTTACAAAAAAATAATCTAGAACCATCATTCCAATTTGGTGTCTAGTGTTGTTATATTCCGAACCTGGGTTACCTAAACCAACAATTAAATAGTTTTCCACATTATTATCCAAGTTATACACAATTTATTAACAATTTAATATTAATTATTTATATAATTTTATTGTTAAAAGTGTTACTTTATATACTTTTCAACATTTTAATAATGATTATTTAATATAAATATAAAATAATGAAATTTAAAATAAAACAAATAGAATTGATAAAAATTGTAAAATTTTGCAACAAAGTAATTGAAAGTAAGAATGAAAGTATTAACCCTAATACTAAATTCATAAAAATTTCTTTATCAAAAAACGGAAATTTTGTTTATTGTACAAATAATGTAGTTTCGGGTGTATATAAAATAGATGATGAAAAAATAGAAATAGAGAATTATGGAAATACATTAATAAAAAACGATTTATTAAATGACATAATATCTAGATTAAATGAAAATGATGAAATTAAAATAACAAAATTAGAAAATAGTGTTTTATCAATAAAATCAAGCAAGATTTCTTTAGAAATAAATGTTTTAGATTTTCCATTTCCTAAAATAGAAATAAATGAAAATGATTTACTAAAAATAAATCTTACTTTGAATTCTTTAAATGAAATATATAGAAAAAATGGTACTTGTGTACTTAATGATCAAAGACAAACTAAACCAATATCAGGTATTTATTTTACAAACGAACTAGAATCAAATAAACTAACAACAATGTCGACTGATACTTATAAGTTATCATTACTTGAAAATAAGATAAACACAAATGAAAAATTCAATTTCACTATCCCATCTAGTACTATAAATACTATTGTTTCAATTTTTAAAGATGAAAAAAATATCGATATTTTTGTTAATTCAAATGAAAAGAAATTGATTGTTAAAAATAATAATTTAACAATAATAGATAGAACAATAAATGGCGAATACCCTAAAGATATTTTTCTTAATGCTTTTAAAGTAAATACAAAAACTAAAGTAATTATTGATCGTCAAGAAATTTACAACTCATTAGAAATGATCAAGAGTATTGTAAAAAATGAAGTTAATCCTGTTGTTGAATTTGATTTTCAAAAAAACTCAATTCTTTTAAGCGCTTCTTCTTTTAATACAGGTAATATTGATATCAATATAGAAAATAATAATTTTGAAGGGAATGAAATCAAAATTAGATTTAATGTAAATTTTTTATTAACATTAATTAAAAATATTGATAGTAAAAAAATTATTTTTGAAATAGAAGATAATGCTAAACCTATGCTAATTTATGGTGAAAATGATAAGGATTTTAAAGAATTAATATTACCAATTAAAATAAACAATTAATTAATATAGGTATTCCCCTACAATAAGAATAAAAACGTCTCTAAAATATAGCTATAAGCAATTTAGAGAGTTTTTAATGATAAAATTATTATATTTGCTATGAAAAAAGAACAAGAAATCAAAATTTATACAGACTATATAACTCTTGGATCTTTTTTAAAATTTATTGGGGTTGTTGGTCAAGGATCTGACGTTAAATTTTATTTATCATCAAATAATATTTTGGTAAATAATGAATTAGAAAATCGTCGTGGTCGAAAAATCTATCCTGAATCAATAGTTGAAATAGATGGCATTAAGTATTTAATTTCTAAAACACGAAATGAGAGCAAATATGAGTAATAACTATGATAATAATAGTATTAAAGTTTTAAAAGGGTTAGAACCAGTTAGAACTAGACCAGGAATGTATATTGGATCTACAGGTCCAGAAGGTCTTCATCATATGATTTGAGAAATCGTTGATAACTCAATTGATGAAGCAATGGCAGGATTTGCAACTACTGTTAAATTAATCATCAAATCAGATGGTTCAATTTTAGTTGAAGACGATGGTCGTGGGATTCCAATTGAAATACATAGTGAAACAAAGAAGTCAACAGTTGAAACTGTGCTAACAGTTTTACATGCTGGTGGTAAATTTGATAATGATTCTTACAAAGTGTCTGGTGGTTTACATGGTGTTGGAGCATCAGTAGTTAACGCTTTAAGTGAATGATTTAAAGTTTGAGTGTCAAAAGAAAATAAAGAATATTTTATTGAATTTAAAAACGGTGGGTCACCTATTAATGAATTGAAACTAATTGGTAATAGTGAAAAGAAAAATGGAACAAAAATCCAATTTTATCCAGATTTTACTATTATGGAAGAATCTCCATGAGATGAAGATAAAATAATCAATCGTTTAAAAGAATTAGCTTATTTGAATAAAGGTGTAAATATTGAATTTACTTCTGAACTAACTAATAGAAATTTTAAATGATGTTTTGATGGTGGTTTACTTCAATACGTTCAAGAAATAAATGAACAAAAAGAGCCACTTTATGATTCAATAATTTATGGTGATAAAACTGAAGTTGTTCAGGCAATAACAGGTAATGAAAAAATTG
>CAJUTA010000044.1 GCA_910589685.1 uncultured Ureaplasma sp. | reverse complement strand
TCAAAAATATAATCCAAAAATTATTTTTACAATTAGCACACCATTTGCTCAATCATTATTAAATCCTTATTTATCTGATCATCCAAGTTATAAAATTGATGAACAAAGTTTTAAAAGACAAATTGAAAAAATGTCTTTTAAATATCGAAATAATGAAAATTCTATACCAAATAAAGATTTTGCAATAATTTATGATGACTATGCTAAAAATTATTCTTTTTATGAGTCTGCTAATGCACAATTAAATGACTATATTTATTTACGTCATTATTACAAAACTAAAATAGAAAATAATCACTATTTTATTTTTGGACAAAATGATCAATTGATGAATGTAAAAAAACAAATAAAAATACTTAAAAAGAAAAACGCAAATTATTTAATTATTGAAAATTGTTCTTACTTTGTAATATTTGATCAATCTAAAATTTGTATAGAATATTTAAAAGAAAAATTAAAAACTATTAATTAAATTTGTTTCAAATTTCTTCGATGAATTTGTTTGGATCATAAGATTCATAGCAAATCTTATAAAGAGTTGTAAACATTGGACAATTTAAATTATATTGATTTATAAATTTATTAATTAATTCAATTGTTCGATATCCTTCGACTGTTTGATGAGATAAACATTTTTTTGCATTACATATTCCATTATTTTCAGCAATAGAAAGTCCAAATTGGAAGTTTCTACTTTCATCACTATTACAAGTTAAATATATATCACCAACACCAAAGAAATCTAAAATACGAACTTGTGAACTATTAGTTATTTTAGAAATTAATAATTGAATTTCTTCGATACCAATAACTAAATATGCAGATAATGTGTTAAAAGATTTAGTGTAATAATTTAGTAAACCTAACCCAACTGCAAGTGCATTTTTAAATGATGAAACTAAACTTGCTGTATATTCATCATTGAATGGTATTAATTTAAAATAATTATTATTAAAGATATTTTGTAATAATTTGTTTAATTCATTATCGTTGCTAACAATATTAACTATTGTTTTTTCTTTTTTAACAATCTCAGTTGCAAAAGATGGACCAACCAATAATGCATATGGTAATTGAACTCCATCTATTTCAAAATTTTTAGATCAAATTGTATTATTAATAGGATTAATTCCTTTAGCAGCATTAATAATAATTGTATTTGGTTTTAAAAATGGTTTGATTTCTTCAATTATTGGATTTATTGCAATACTTGGTATACACAAAAGAATGATATCAATATTATGTTCAAAAGCAACACTATAATCTAAAAAACAACCTTTAGGAGATAATAAATCCAAATTTTTATAACCATCATGTTTTCCATGCATGATTTGATTTGAAATATCACTATTTTTTGCTTTCATATAAACATTATGACCATTTTCAATTAGAATTTGGCTCATAGCAATTCCAAACATTCCAGTTCCAATAATTAATATATTTTTTTTCATTATGCTTCTCCTTTAGTCTTTCAATAAAGTGTAATAGGAGTATTTTTTAATTCAAATGATTCTCGTATTTGATTTTCTATATAACGAGCATAACTAAAATGTAGATATTTACTATTATTACAAAATAGAACAAATGTAGGGATTTGACTATTAACTTGAGTAGCGTAAGAAATTTTTACTCGTGAACCTTTAAAAATTGGTGCTTGTTGGAGCATTTGAGCTTTTAAAATTACATCATTAAGAACAGAAGTGGCAATTCTTCTATTGATTTCAGAATTTATTTTTTCAATTGTTTCAAAAATTGTATGTAGGCGTTTCTTTTCTTTTGCACTAATAAAAATAATTGGAGCTCATGGTAAATATTTAAATCTATTACGAATTAATTTAGTAAATTCATTCATAGTTGAATTATTTTTTTCTATTTCATCTCATTTATTGATGACAATAATAGTTGGGATGTTTGCAGCATATGCTAATCCACCAATCACTTCATCTTGTTCAGTAATTCCATTACTTGCATCTAAAACTAATAAAATATACTTTGAATTTTTTATTGCACGTTCTGCTCTAATAACAGAATATTTTTCTACATTTGTTTGTATTTTACCTTTACGTCTAATTCCAGCGGTATCAATAATTTGATATGTTTTAGAATTATATTTAAAAGTGAAATCAATACTATCGTGCGTGCTACCAGCAATATCACTTACAATAACTCTATCTTCATTAACTAAACTATTAAATAGTGTTGATTTTCCAACATTTGGTTTGCCAATAATGCAAAAAGAATGATCTGGTTCAATTTCATTTTTTTGATATTTATCAACATCTTTAATAATCTCATCTAATAAATCACCAATCCCAATTCCATGAACAGATGAAACAAAAAAGGGTTTACCAAAACCAAGATTATAAAATTCATTAACTTTATCGTAATCCGGTTTGCTCTCACTTTTATTGACACATAAAATTATTTTCTTATTTTTACAATATTTCTTTAATGTTTTCGCAACAAAATAATCATTCTCATCTATCCCATCATTTGAAACCAAAAAAATTAGAACTTGAGCTTCATCAATGGCAAAATTCACTTGAGAATTAATATTAGATTGAAAATTTGCATTTGAATTTTCTAATCCACCAGTATCAATTAATTCAAATGATCTAGTCAACCATTCTGTTTGATCATAAATTCGATCACGTGTTACTCCTGGTTGATTATCAACAATTGATTTGTTTTTACCAATAATTCGATTAAATAATGTAGATTTACCAACATTTGGTTTACCAATAATTGCAACTGTTAACACATTATTCCTTAAATATAATAATTAAAATTATATAGTAATAATGCATTAATCGAATTAGTGATTATTTTAGTTTTTTATTTTATTGTATAGTTCAAAATTTTGACATTTTGTAAAAATTAAGTCATATAACTTTAATGTTGTTTTCTTTCTTTTTGCAAAAAATGAACTTTGACTATAATTACATTTCGTATAGTGAATTTTTTGAATAAATGATAATTCAATAATTTTTTGTTCATCTTCATTCAAACAATTTATTGCTTGGTTTACAAGAGAGACAAAATTATTCATTTCTTCTATTTCTTCATCTTTAAATTGAATACTAGTTTTTTCTAATAATTCTTTATTATTAATTCGAAACTGATAGATGCCATACAGTTCGAATAAATTTTTAATAAATTTTAATTTTCCAAATTTTGTTTCATTTGAATTTAAACTTAACATATAACATTTTTTCCTATAACTATTTAAACTTAAAGTATTAATTGAAATTTAGACTATTTCATTTAAATTAAAAAATATTAAGATAAAAAAAATTACACTTTTTTTATATATTTTTTCTATTTAAGTTTTTTTAGAAAAAAATCCAATCTTTAACATTACTTAAATATTGGAAATATAATGAAAATAGAAAAAAAGAATGAAACAAAATTAGAATTATTTATTGTAATTTTGTTTTTTAGTTTCATAGTCATTGGTTATAGTATTTTTAAGAAACAATATGTTTTTCTTATTTTAATATCACTATTCATATTAGTAATTAATAATAAATATGGATTTAATTTGAAAATAACATTTTTATTATTAATATTGATCTATACTTTATTCTTAATAACCATAAAATATTTCGCAATTGATACAAAATTTTTAAAAACTCTAATCACAAATAAAATACCTAATTTTTGATTAGTGAGATATAAAGCAATAAATTACATTAATTTAATATATGGAAATAAATCAACTAGTGATTTTATAAATTTAATTTTATTTAACTATAAAAGTAGTTATTCAATTGAAATTTATCAAAAAATTATTCAATTATCAATTGTTCATTTATTTGTAATTAGTGGAATGCATATTAATTTTCTTTTTACACTAGTTAGAAAAATATTTTTTAAAAAAGAAAAATATACCTTTATTAATAATTTAATAAATATATTAATTTGTATAGTTTATATTTATTTTCTAAATTTTAGTATTGCAATTCTGAGAATAACAATAAATTGCATCATTAAGATGATTAATAAAAAAATAAAATGATTATCTATAAATAGTATATCTGGAACATTCGTATTATTAGTTTTTCCTAAAGAAGTCATAAATTATGGATTCTTAATGAGTTATTTATGTGTCATAACAATTGGTTTAGTTGTAAAAAATGATCTAAGCAAATTAATCAAAGTAATAATAATTAATTTCTTTTGCATATTAATAACATTACCAATAATTATAGAAATTAATGGAAAAATTAATGTTTTTGCTATTTTTCTGAGTATTATTTATCTTCCAATTACATTATTTTGTTATTTTTGATACTTAATATTTGCATGATGGATACCATTATTACAGATAAATATGGTAATTTTCAATATTATTGATGCAATAATCAATTGAACAATTCAAATAACATTTCCTATTTCTATCAATAAACTTGGGCCATTTTTTCTTACTGGATATTATTTTTTGGTATTTTTATTAATTTATTTATGAAAAAAATTTCAAAAAATATCTAATTAAGTGTTTTTTAGTGTATTATATAAGAGTATTTGTGTTGCAAAGTGGGATAAAATGGAATTGTTTTTAGGTACTTTTGAACATACAATAGATTCAAAAAATAGACTTACACTTCCGTCTACTTGGCGAAAAATTTTTGTTGATGATAAAGTAATTATCTCAATTTCAATTGATAATTGCATTGAAATAAGAACAACAAAATCATTCAATGATTTTACAAATACATTGCAGCAATTTGGACAACAACAAGCATCTAGTCGAAATATTTTGAGAACTGTTTTTTCAAATAGTGCGGAAGTTAATATAGATTCCGCTGGACGAGTGCTAGTTCCAAATTCGCTATTATCTTTAGCTAATATTAACAAATCAGTTGTATTGTTAGGCGTTGGGGACAAAATCGAAATTTGAGATTGTAGCATGTATACCAATGAAAGACGTATTAATGATGTTAATAACTTATGTAAAGAATTAGAAAGTTTAGGAGTAAATGGAAAGTAACTTTCATAAATCAGTCTTAAGTGAGGAATTAATTAATAATATTGATCTCAAAAAAGATGGTATCTATGTCGATATGACAATGGGTCGCGGTGGACATACTCAACTATTACTTAATCACCTAGGTCCAGATGCCATTGTAATAGGTATAGATCAAGATGACATAGCAGTTAATTTTTGCAAAGACAAATTCCAAAATGATAATCGTGTTAGAATTGTTAAAAACAACTTTTCTAATATACAACAAATCCTACAAGACTTAAAAATAAAGTTTGTAGATGGAATTTTTATGGATATAGGCGTTTCCAGTCCACAATTAGATAATTCTGAACGTGGTTTTAGTTATCATAATGATGGTCCTCTTGATATGCGGATGAATCAATCCCAACAAATCTCAGCTTATAATATTGTTAATGAATATTCAAGTGAGAAACTAATAAATATTTTTCGCCAATATGGTGAAATTCACAAACCTTATTATGTTGTTGATGCAATAATCAAGCAAAGAGAAATTAAACCAATTAGCACAACATTAGAACTAGTGGAGTTAATAAAGCAAGCAATTCCTAAATTCGAATTAACAAAAAATAAGCACTTTGCTAGATGTTATTTTCAAGCTTTAAGGATTGCTGTAAATGATGAGATTAACATTTTAAAGAAAACAATAAGTTTGGCCGCTAATTGTTTGAAAGAAAATGGATGACTCGGAATTATTAGTTTTCATTCTTTAGAAGATAAAGTTGTTATTAAAGAATTTCAGAAACTAAGTGTAATAAATTTGCCAAAAGAAATCCCCATTTCTTGCGATGAGTTTCAGAAGTTTAAAATTTACAATACGAAACCAATTACACCAAATGAAAAAGAAATTAATGACAATCATCGTTCAAGATCAGCTCGATTACGCTTTATCATTAGGAATAAAATCTAATTTAAATTAATGAAATTGATCATTTCCATTAATTGTATTTATCGCATTTCTAAAATTGTCAGTAATATCTAGAAATTGCTTAGTTCTAATTAATTTCAGCAATTTAGATATTGTTAATAAATAAAAATACATCTCATGACTTGCAAAATGAGATGTATTTTTTTATACCAAAACAAATTGGTAATTGCATTTCTAAAACAACATAAACATTATATATTATTTTGCTAATTTTTATTAAATTTATTTCTAATTAACATAATAAATATCTCTATTTTTTATAAAATTATTATGTTGTTAAAATATAAAAAAATAAGGAAAAATCTATGTCATCAAAACTTAGTTCAAAGTTTTCTGGATTATTTATAAAAATATTCCTAATTATATCTTGAGCATTATTATTATTAACTTTAGCATTAGCAATATTAATGACTATCTATCCAAATATTCTTGGAAATGGAACATTTGGAGTTTGAGCTACACAAAATACAACAAACTTCTCAACATTAGGTTATGTTTTATTAATTGGTGGTTCTGTATCAATCGTCTTCTCATTTATTATTCAAGCAATTGCAAAATCAAGAAAATTTACAATTGGAAAATCAAATAGAGTTATTTCTTACTTTTCCACTATTATGTTCCCAACAATTATTATGTCAGTTATGGCATTTGTTGGAACATTGACTATTAATGGATTAGTGGTTCCTGGTGCACCTTCAACAGCAAATTTGAACACTTTATTGTTCTATCAATTAAATTTAAATAGCACAACATTCCCATGACAATTCATGACTACTAGCACTTGAGTATGATTAATTATGGTTATCTTCACTGGAATAAGTGCTATTAGTGTAGCATCTACAACAATAAAATTCCTTTTTAGAATTTTATTCAATGGAACTCATGATAAAGTAAGTGTTTAATTAAATTTATAGTTAATTTGAAAATCACTACATATGAATGTAGTGATTTTTTTGTCTTGCAAATTCATATATATATATATATATATATAATCTTTAAATGAATGAAATAATTTTATATTGTTCGAAAACAAAGTTGATATTAATTTAATTCAAGTCGGACAATGAACCAAAATAATTGGAACAATTACTATTGATGATGAAACTAAAAATCATAGAGTAATTGTGAAACAATTAAACATTCTTAGCAAAGTAAACATTGATGAAACAAAACCACCAAGCATTGATGAAGAGCACGAGGAATTGTGACAACAATGAATACAGAATGTAAAGTATACAAAATAGGAGATTAAAAATGAAAGAAAAAGTAAAATATTCTTTATGGGGAACAGGATTTTTAGCAGCAAGTGCTACAATCTTAATTCCAATTTCAATTGCTATTGTAGAAAGCAAAAAACCATCACCAATTGATGTTAAATTTGTTTATTCAACAACAGATAAAACACAAAAAACACAAAAATTAATTTTAAATTCTTATTCTGTTGTTAAAGATGGTAAAGAGCAAGAAAAATTAGATATAAATTACATATTAACTATCAACGATATAAATAAAATGATAGAAATTCAAACTAATAAACAAGCAGATTTCTATTTTTATGAAAATTCATTGAATAGTAAAGAACTAAATTTTAATGAGTTCTGAACTAAATATAATTTAATTATTTGAAAAAACAATCAATAATTCTATATCATACAAAGTGGTATTGTTTTTTCTTTAATCGATTTAGTGATTACATAATTCAAATCATCACATAAAGAGTGTTCTAAGCACTCTTTTTTGTTTGAATATATAATTAAAAAATTTCAATTTGAATAAAGACATTAAAAATATTGATGTTTAGAGTAAAATTTCTGTTAAATAAAAGTGAATAAATAATCATATGTAAAAAGTTATATTAATATTTTTAATAAAAACTAATTATAGTGTTGTTATTTTGACATAAATTTTTTAACTTGCTCTACTAGTTCATCGATTTTTTTATTTAATTCATTTTCTTCTTTTGTTGAATTTTCTTTTATTCATTTGATGTTAAATATAAATATTTTGTCATCATTGATTTTTTCTTTTTTAAAATTCTTAATTACTATATTTTCTTCTTTTGTAATTATATGAGTTGTTTTGCTAATTTTATTTGAATCCTTTAAAACATTAAACATTGACTCTTCTATGTCTGGATCATTCACAATAGCATATACATATTCTTTTTCTGTATCTTCAATTGGAATTTCATAACCATTTTTATTACTATCACTATCATAAAATAAACAAATTTGATAATATGAAATGATAGATAAAGATCGAACTATCTCTAACATAACTTTAACTTGTCCCTTACCATTGCAATCAATAATGCTATAGGGTTTATCTAAATTATTTGTATTTATAATGTCATTTATAATACTATTATCTATAATACCTTCAACAAAGAAACACTTTGAAGAAAACAAAAAGTATGACAAATTTGATATTGTTCTATAATTTTTATTTTCTAAAATTTTTGAAATTTTATTTGAACAAAATGTGAAAATTTGATCATTACCAAAACTATATTTAAGAGAATACTTGATATCACATTTTATATTATTAATTATGTTATTTTTATGTATATAGAATACTCTTTCTAAAAACAAAGGAGAGTGAGTAGTCAAAATAACATTTATTCTTTTTGATACTTTAACTATCATATTAGCTATCTTAAATATTAATTCTGGATGCAAAAATTTTTCAATTTCATCAATAACAAGAGTAAATTTATCATCAATTTGGATTTTATTATCTAATATCATTTCGTATAGAAGTTTGATTAATGAATAACTTAAACTTCCAGAACTACCATTTCTTTTTTCATTATTAAATTCAATTAATTCAAAATTATGAAAAAATTCATTATCTATATTAATTGTTTTAAAACTATTTTTAAAACAATCTTCAAAAAAGTAATCATTCATATCTTTAATTTTTTTACTAAAAATATCAATATATTCTTTAAATTTAATAAATTTATTATATTCTTCTTGATCAATAACTTTAACTTTAAATGATTTTCCAATAATTTCATTTAAAAAATCAATTATTTTTTTATGAGGTGAAAATATTACATTTTTTCCTGTTCCACCTAAATTACCTTTTAGGACACTATCAAAATCAATTTCTGACTCTATAAACAAAACATTAGGATCTTTATTATTATATTTTTCTTCTAAATACTTTGTTTTTCCTGTTTTGTTTTTTCCAAAAATAATTTCTAAACTCATTTTAGATCCTTTTTTAATCAAACTATACTTAACTTTTTAGGGTAAATTTTTGTAATACATTATTTTTAATAAATATGAACTTTATAGTTTTATTTTAAAAGATTTAGATATAACAAAAGGAGTAAGAGATATTAGAAATAGTTTTGACAATTTTAAGAAAAATTTAACAAAACTTCTATTTGAACAAAAGATAGGTATTGAAGAACTTAAAAAATAAAAATATAGAGATATTATGTGATAACAATAATCTTAGCATTAGAGTTTCTCATAACAATAACATTAAAATTATTAATCAATAATATTTCTATACTTATTTAAAATATTTTAAAAAATATTAATTATTTATTTTTAAAGAAATTATACATTGAGTGTAACATAATTCCT
>CAJUTA010000043.1 GCA_910589685.1 uncultured Ureaplasma sp. | reverse complement strand
TGAAGATGTTGTTGAAATAACAACTCAAAAAGCAATTGATATTACAAATAAATTGATTAAAGAATTAAATAAAATTTTGATCGATTCTAAGCGATTTATTAATATTAATAATGGAATTAAAGTTATAATTTTTGGTGAACCAAATGCTGGTAAGTCTACATTACTTAATGCTATGACAAAGTCTAATAAGGCAATTATTAGTGACATACCAGGCACAACTAGGGATATTGTAGAAGCAACTATTACAATTGATGATGTGACTTTAAATCTTTATGATACTGCAGGTATCAGAGAAACCGATGATGTATTAGAACAACTTGGAATTGAAAAAGCACATCAAATTCTTGAAATTGCTGATCTTGTATTGATTCTTCAACCAGTCAACAAGGATGATCCTAATTGATTAAAAAATACAATTGAATTAATTGGTGAGAAGAAATTTATTATTGTTAGAACCAAATCTGATCTTATTGATGGAGATATTAAATTACAAGACAATGAAGTATTGATCAATGCTAAAGATAATTTAATTGATCCATTGATACAAAAAATAAAACAGTATTTTGAAGTTAGTGAATTATTAGAATCAAATATCAATGTTTTGCAATCATCACAACACATTGGTTTGTTAGCAAATTCAATAGAGATGCTTAAAGAAGCACAAAGAAAAATAACAACCGATCCATTGGATTTAATCATTGAATTATATAATTTATCATTATCTAGTTTAAATAAAATCTTAGGTATTGATTACAATTATGATTTTTTAGATGAACTATTTAGTAAATTTTGTTTAGGAAAATAATATGAAATATTTTGATTGCCACACTCATACAAATTACGAACCATTATCTAATGAATTAGATACTATTTTTGCAACTAATTTGGAAAATAACTTAGGTATGAATATTGTTGGATGTGATTTAGTTTCTAGTGAATTAGCCATTGAGCATGCTAAAAAAAATCAATTTAGTTTTGCAAGCATTGGTATTCATCCTGAAAATGCAAAATATAAAATTGATATAAATGATCAAATTGAAAAATTAGAAAAATTATATTTATTAAATAAAGACAAAATAATTTCTATTGGTGAATGTGGTTTAGATTATTATTATGAATCTACAGGTGAAATAAAAAAAATACAAAAAGAATTATTTATTGCTCAAATTGAATTGGCTCTTAAATTAGATTTGCCTGTGATGATGCATATTCGTGATGCACATTTAGATGCAATTGAAATAATATCCAAATATAAGCACACAAATTTAAAATTTATTGTCCATTGTTTTTCTGCTAATTCCAATGAATTAGAAAAGTATTTAAAATTAAATTGTTATTACTCTGTTGGTGGTGCAGCAACATTTAAAGCAAACAATGAATTACGTGAAACAATTAAAAAAATACCACTAAATAAATTATTGACAGAGACAGATGCGCCTTGGCTAACACCAACGCCATACCGTGGAAAAACAAACTATCCTCACTATGTAATTATTGTTAATGAATTTTTAGCAAATTTATTTGATTTATCTTTGGATGAATTAAATTCAAATTTAATTAATAATGTTTATAGTGTATTTAAACTAAAATGCTAAAATAATAGGATATATTATTTTGTTTGTTATAAAAGGTATTGATTATGAAAAAACTTGAAAATAACACTCCTAAAACAAAGAAAATAACAAAATCTAAAGTTGTTATTTCTTCTAATAAAAAAGAATCTTCTAAAAAAATAAATCAAGAAGTTAATTTTGATAAAAAAGAAAATGTCGCTAAAGAAGAAAACAATAAAAAGAAAAATCCAAATAAGTTACAAGAACATTTAAAAGAAATAAAACAATTTAAATCTTTGTCTCGTGCTGATAGAAAAAAAGTCAAAGAAAAAATAAAACAGATTAATAAACTAAATAAACCTCATAATGGTCCTAAAAACATTGAATTTAAAAATCCTGAAAATATTATTGAACTTAAAGATGTTTGCAAATATTTTACAAATGGATATATTGTTAACAAAATTTTAAATGATATTAATTTAGAAATCAAAAAAGGTGATTTTGTTATTATTTTAGGTCCATCTGGATCTGGCAAGACAACATTAATGAATATTATCTCTGGATTGGATCGTGCTTCGTCTGGTACAACAAATGTTTGTGGTACAAATTTAATTAATTTAAAAGATTCTGAATTAACAAAATTTAGAAAGAAAAATGTTGGTTATGTTTTCCAACAATATGGATTGTTACCAAATTTAACTGTTAAAGAAAATGTTGAAGTAGGATCTGATTTACAAGAAGATAAATCAAAACGTTTAAATTTAGAAGAAGTTCTAAAAAGTTTTGATATGTGGCAACATAAAGATAAATTCCCACATCAATTATCCGGTGGTCAACAACAACGTGTCTCAATTGCTCGCGCTTTTGCTAAAAATCCAACAATTCTATTTGGTGATGAACCAACTGGTGCAATTGATGAAGATATGAGTAAAATGGTTATCAATGAATTTGTTAATATTAACAAAAAATATCAAACAACAGTTATTATAGTTACTCATAACCCAATTTTTGCTTCATTGGGAAATTTGGTGATCAAATTTAAATCCGGTGCCATAGCTTCAATTGAAAGAAATAAAAATCCAAAATCAGTTGATGAATTATCATGAGGTAGTTAATGCGTTTTAATTTATTTAACAAAGTAACACCAGAATCTAGAATCTTAAAAAAAGCATCAGCAATTGCTGATAAAGTTTTATCTCGTGAAGATGAATTCAAAGTATATAGCATAGAGGAATTGCGTGATAAAACTGCAATTTTGATTAATAAATTAAAAACAGACAAATATACATTGGATGATGTTTTAATTGATGCATTATGTATTATTCGTGAAGCCTTTAGTCAAGTTCACAATATGCGAGCATACCGTGTTCAATTAATTGGTGCAATTATTGTATATTTTGGTGATTTTGCAGAAATGATGACTGGTGAAGGTAAAACTTTAACTTTAGTTCTTGCATCGTTTGTTGCATCATTAACAGAAAAAGGAGTTCACATTGTATCAGTTAATGAATACTTAGTTGAACGTGATGCACAATTTTCAGCAAGTGTACTTAATTTATTAGGTTTACAAGTTGGTTATATCAAAGCTGCAATGAATGCAAATGAAAAGCGCAACAATTATAATTGTCACATTACTTATTGTTCAAATTCAGAATTGGGATTTGACTATTTGCGTGATAACATGGTTCATAGATATGAAGAAAAAGTTCAACGTGGTTTAAATTTTGCAATTGTTGATGAAGCTGACTCAATTTTAATTGATGAAGCTCGAACTCCATTAATTATTTCGGGTTCTCCATCTTCGAATGTTAGTGATTACATTAAAGTTGATAGTTTTGTTAAGACATTGCAAAATCACGATTATATAACAGATGAAGAATCTTATTCTGTTACTTTATCAGATTCTGGAGCTGAAAAAGCACAAGAATATTTCAATATAAAAAATATTTATGATTTAGAAAATAGTGATTTATTGCATAAAATTTTAAATGCTTTAAAAGCTGTATTTTTATTCTCAAATGGTAAAGAATATATTGTTCGTAAAAATACAAAAGGTGATGATGAAATCATGCTTGTAGACCAATTTACTGGTCGTATTATGGAAGGTCGTAGTTATAGTGCTGGTCTGCAACAAGCACTTCAAGCAAAAGAATTTGTTCCAATTCAACCAGAAAACTTTACTGTAGCTACAATCACATATCAATCATTATTCCGCTTATATACTCGTTTATCTGGTGTTTCAGGAACAGCAGCAACAGAAAGTGAAGAATTATTAAATATTTATAATATGGTTGTAGTTCGAATTCCTACAAATAAACCTATTCAAAGAATTGATGAATCTGATTATATTTTTGGTGACAAAAAAACAAAATGAAAATTTATTGTAGCTGAAATCATTAAGCGTCACAAGACAGGCCAACCAATTCTAATTGGAACAGCCGCTGTTGAAGAATCAGAAGTTCTTCATCTATTATTGCAACGTGTTGGAATTCCCCATCAACTTTTAAATGCTAAAAATCATGCAAGTGAAGCTGAAATCATCAAACATGCTGGAGAAAAAAATCAAGTAACTATTGCCACATATATGGCCGGTCGTGGTACAGATATTAAAATTAATGATGAAGTCCGTGCCCTTGGCGGATTATATGTTATTGGAACTGAACGTAATGAATCTCGTCGAATTGATAATCAATTACGTGGTCGAGCTGGTCGACAAGGTGATCCTGGCGAATCTCGCTTTTTTATTAGTATGCAAGATAGCTTATTTAAACGTTTTGCCGGTGATCGTTATCAAAAAGCTAATCAAAAAATTGATGATGCATACATTGATTTGAAATTTTTCTCTAGTTTATTAAATACAACTCAAAAAAGAGTAGAAGGTTTAAATTTTGATACACGAAAAAATCTAATTGATTATGATTCGGTTTTAAGTTCTCAACGTGAATTAATTTATAAACAAAGAGATAAAATTTTACTATCAAAAAATTTGTTACCACTAATACAAACAATGTCAAAATCATTAGTTACTGAAATTGTGGAAAATAATCATAATGAAATTAACACAGACACATTTAATTTGGGTCCATTAACAAATGAAATTAATAATTTATTCTTTAAAAAAGTTGTTATTGAAGAAAAAGATTTAATAACTTTAAACAAAGAAGATATGATTAATTTTATTTTTGAAAAAATTAAAAAATTAATATCTGATGAAGTTGAAATAGTTTCAGTTGAATACTTCAATCAATTTGCTCGACAAATAATTTTAGATAACATTGATAATGCATGAACGCGTCATTTAGATGTTGTTGGAAAAGTTCGTGAATCAGTTAACTTGCGTGCATATGAACAAAAATCTCCACTTAATATTTATATTGATGAAGTTGATAAATTATTTGCAGAATTAAAACATACAGTTGCTAGTAAATCAATTACTGAAATAATTAATTTATTATTCCAATTTAAAAATGTTGTAGATTCAACATCAGATAATAATGATGAAATCCAAAAATTAGATGATCCAAAAATTAGAGAAACTTTTGCTAATCAAATTTTTACTAATGACGATAAGCATGAAATTTGACAATTATTGTCAAATGATAAAATAAAATCAAATGAATGAAAAAATATTGAAGATGTTTTCGATTCTGAACTTTTAATTTCAAATAAATAATTATGGGAAAGATTTTTAATTTACATAAGCAATATGAACCTTGTGGTGATCAAGTAACAGCAATTAAAGATTTGACAGAAAAATATTTAAATGGAGAAAAACATCAAGTTTTACTTGGTGCCACTGGAACTGGAAAAACCTTTACATTTGCAAACATTATTAACAATTTACAAAAAAAGACATTAATCTTAGTTCATAACAAAACATTGGCTGCTCAATTGTATTTGGAAATTAAAGATATGTTTCCAAATAACCATGTTGAATATTTTGTTTCTTACTTTGATTATTACCAACCAGAAGCATATTTGCCATCAACCGATTCATATATAGAAAAAGATTCACGTGTTAATGCAGAAATAGAAATGATGCGTTTATCAACTTTAACATCATTATTTAATTATGATGATGTTATTGTAGTTGCTAGTGTTGCAGCAATCTATGCTTCAGTTCCTCCCGAAAGTTTTGAAAAATATGTTATGTCTTTAGAAGTTAATCAAAAAATTAGCATGAAAGATATTTTTTCAGGATTAGTAAAACTAAATTATCAAAGAAATCAAGTTGATTTAGCACCCAAAAATTTTCGTGCAAAAGGTGATGTTATTGAAGTTGCATTTGGTTATACAAACAAAAATTTCTTGCGCATAAGTATGTTTGATGACATAATTGAATCACTTGAATTAGTAGATTCTGTAACACATAAAAAAATTCAAAATTATCAAAAATTTAATATTACAGCAGCAGATGAATATATTACAGATAATGACAAATTAGAAATTGGTTTACAAAGAATAAGAGATGAACTAAAAGAAAGAGTAAAATATTTCAATCGTGAAAATAGACTTCTTGAGGCTCAAAGAATTGATCAAAGAACAAACTATGATCTTGAAGCAATCAAAGAATTTGGATTTTGTGCTGGAATTGAAAATTACTCCGCTCATCTTGAATTGAGAAGTGTTGATTCTACTCCATTCACCATTTTTGATTATTTTAATAATAAAAAAGATTGATTATTAATTGTTGATGAATCTCATATAACATTACCACAAATTAGAGGAATGTATAATACTGATAGATCAAGAAAAACTACACTTGTAGATTATGGTTTTCGTTTGCCTAGTGCATTAGCAAATCGACCACTTCAATATGATGAGTTTTTATCTAAAACTAATAAAATTCTTTTTGTTTCTGCCACTCCTAATGAATGAGAAGTTGAGTATAGTAACAATAATATTACAGAACAAATTGTTCGTCCAACAGGTTTATTGGATCCTCAAATTTTTGTTAGACCAATAAAACATCAAATCGATGATTTAATGTCTGAATTAGAAAAACAAAAAAAGAATGATGAACGGACATTTATTACAGTCATGACAATTAGAATGGCTGAAGAGTTAACCCACTATTTGCAACAAAAAGGCGTAAAGTGTGCATACTTACATAATGAACTAAAGACTTTAGAAAGATCAAAAGTTATTGCCAATTTACGGCGTGGATTATATGATGTAATCATTGGAATTAATCTATTGCGAGAAGGGTTAGATGTACCAGAAGTAAGTCTTGTTGTAATTTTTGATGCTGATAAACCAGGATTTTTTAGAAGTGAAAAGTCTTTAATTCAAATTATTGGACGGGCCGCACGTAATGCAAATGGTCGAGTTATTATGTATGCAGATGAAATGACAGATGCAATGAAGAAATCAATCGATGAAACAAATCGACGTCGTTCTTTGCAATATAAATATAATGTTGAACATAATATTGTTCCTAAAACAATTATTAAACCAATTCAAACAACGTTTACTCATATAGAAACAGAAATTAAAAAAACATATTCAAAAACTAAAGATCTTGACAAAATTTTGCATGATTTGAATGAAAAAATGCTTTCTGCTGCTAAAGAAAGAAACTATGAACTTGCTGCAGAATATCGTGATGCAATTCTTGAAATCAAAGCACAAAATGATAAAAAGTAGTCCTTTTTATTAGGTTGTAGATTTGATTTATTCAGTTATTTTAGTTATAATTAAATATATGTGTGTTTGCACACTATCTTTTTCGAGCCATTTTTTATCTGAATAATTTATAGAAAAGGAGAAAAAAATGTCGAATCAAAATGTATTAACTAAAGATAAAATACAACATGAAAAAAGCTTTGCTAATGCTCCATTAAAAAAGAAAATCACTTTTTTTTCATCAATATTTATTGTTATTGGTGCAGTTATGGGAGCAGGAATTTTTTTTAAATCTTCTACAGTTCTTCAAAACTCACAAGGGTCAATACTTTTTTCTTTATTTTGTTGACTAGTAACAATTGCTGCGATTATTTTTATGGCAATGGCTTTAATTGAAATTGCAAGCGCTCGTAATGACAATTTATCAATTATTGGTTGGTGTCAAACATTTAATAATAGATATATTTATAAAGCGTGTAAGAACTTTATGGTTTATCTATATATACCATTGACATTTTTTTATTTACCACTTTATTTCATTCAATCAATTCAAAATGGAATAAATGCATTTACTACATCAGCTAATATGACACAATCATGAGGTTGAGTAGTAATCATGGTTGCTACAATTGCTGTAACTTTTTATTTTTTAATATCTTGTGGTTTATCGTCACGTTTGGGGAATATTCAAAACATCATCATTACAGTTATAAATATTATCCCAGTAATACTAGCAATAATTTTCGGAATTTGAGGATCAGTAAAAGTTGGTGGTCTTGCTGGTGGACAAGCAGGAGTAAACTCTGGAATAATTGGAAGTGATCAAATAGTAACAGATTTTGTTGGTTTTATTAAACCATCTATTGAAACAGCAAGCTCTGATAAAATATTTAGTTTTGCAAATTTATCTCCAGGATTTGGATTATTTATTGCAGCTGGTGCAATTTTCTTTGCATATGATGGATTCTATGTAGTAGCTGGAATTCAATCAGAAATGAAAGAACCTAAAAAAACTCCATTAGCATTAGTTTTTGGTTTGCTAGTGATTACAGTAATTTATTTATCAGTAGCAATTGCAATGTCTTTTGGTTCAACTAATGGAAGACCAGATGGTTTACAATGAATTTTCAAATCGGCTGGAGTTCCATGAATGTATGGTGTGTTCCAAATTCTTATTGGAATCGGTGTATTAAGTATTATTAATGGTTTTGGATTATGAGCTCCACGTTTCATTGAAAATTTAATTCAAGAAAATGAATTACCATTTAGTTCAAAATATATTAATAAATTAAATAGTCATAAACCAATTGTTGGTATTGTATATTCATTTATATTATCCGTTATTGTAATTTTATTATTTTGTATTATCGGAGCATTGGGATATTTAGATACTTCTGGTTATGGAACTCAATATGGTTCAATTCAAATTTCTAAAATGTATTCTTTCTCAGATTTAATGGGAACTTGGTCATCAGTTGGTGTTTTCACATTTATCTTATTAGTTATTATTGGTGCATTAAGAAATAGAACAACAAAAGTTGTTCATGTTGAAAAAAAGAAATTCTTAATACCATGTGCTATTGGCGCAATTGTCATTATGACTCCATCAATTTTTATTACTTTCTTTGAACCAATTGCAAATTTATTTATGTTGTATCAAATACCATCATCAGTAAATAATTATCTTGATGGTGTCTTGATTCCAAGAATTATGACAGTAGTAGCATTGGTTATTAGTATTCTTGCTACAATTCTTCCTAATTATATTGAAGACATCTATTTAAAAATAAAATTTGGATCAGTTTTAAAAGGTGAAATTTACAAAGTTGATGTTCTTGCAAAAGCATTCAACACAACTGATAAGAAAATTATTGCTGATAGAATAAAGAAAAATCGTCGATATGTTTTAGATGAAGTATCAGAAACTATTCTTGGATCTGACTTAAAGAAAATGAATATCGAAGAGATAGTTAAAGCAG
>CAJUTA010000042.1 GCA_910589685.1 uncultured Ureaplasma sp. | reverse complement strand
GGTTTAGGCGCATCATTTGTAAATTCATAATCTGGATATTTTTCATAGTCAGAGAAAACTGAAATTTTCCCTCCATACGGATTAGTTGAACCTACAACAATTGAGTTAACTGATAATGTTGATCCTCTAAAGTAAGGAGTAAATTCTTCATGGTCATTCCCGGCTGATTTAAAGATTGTTATTCCAAATTTTCGAGAAATATAGTCTAATTTGAATGCTAATTCATCATATGTAAAGAAGTCTGGATCACTTTCTTTTGTTTTTGAATTTCCTCAACTACAATTGATTAGTTTTACTCCTGCTTCTACTAATCAATCAACAGACTTTAAGAAATTTCAAATTACCCCATTATTACCATGATTTCCAAATCCTGCACTTACCACTGTTGAATATTGATCAATTCCAACATGTAACGAACTTGTAATTCGTCCAACTAAGTCGGCATGTCAATGAATTTCACCACTATCTTCTTTGATTACCATTCTTCCATCAAAGTGGTTAGATTTGTAGTCAATTAATCCATTTCCTGCTTCTAATATTCCAATATTATTATTTTTGAATTTATCAAATTTTAAGGTATTGTTAGATAAATTATCAAAGTATGTGTTTAATCCTACTGCTGAATATTGGTATCAGAATTTATGATTGAATCGGTCAAATGGTGTTAAATTTTCTTTAATAATAATTTTGTCTAATTCGTCTTTATTACTTGTTAAGTAATATATTAATCCTTTTTTGATTGAATCAATATTTTTAATTTTTCCACTAGCATCAACAACTTCGCTTGGTGATATTTCATCAAAACTCATTGCTTCATTTGAATATCCACCAATACTTGGAACTGTTAAATAAAGTTTTTGATCTTCATTAATCAAGTAACTAATATATGAAATTTTGCTAATATTTTTATTTACTTTTTTAATTGCCTCTTTTGTTAATTCAACAAATTTAGTTAATCATTCTTCTCGACAACCTTTGTAGTTAAGATTCATAATTGCAAAGGTTAATTTTAGATCTTTAATATTGTCAAAATTATTAAATTGAATTTTAATTTGTGATCCAACTTTTATAAACTTGGCATCTTTTACTTTAAGAGTTTGAATTTTTTCATTTAGTTCATTAAATACTTTTTCTAAATTTTCATTTATTTTAACTTCACGTTTAGATTCATGAGTTTCAGGAAATAAAATATTTTGCAAATTGTTATATTGTAAGTATGTGTTTCTATTTCAAGAAATATTTAAACTAATTGAATTTTCTAAATCACGAATACTTTCAAATTTTAATGAGTCATCAAAGAATAGATGTTTGAATTTTTCTGTTTCAAGATCTAATTCTGGACTTGCTATTTCATAGTTGATTCCGCCAATAGATGCTGCATTAATATTTAAATTATTTTCAGATTCATTAAATGAAATGAATGAATATTCTTGAATGCTTGGTAGTTCTTTTTCTTTAATACCATCAGTTATCAATTTTGCAATTTTTTCAATTCAATATTCTTTATTTATTGGTTGTTTTGCTAAATATGCAAATAGTAAATTCATTCGTTTCTGATTATCAAAAATATTAAATTTTACTTTTAAAACATTTTTGTTTTCAAATATTTTTTTGCTAATTGATTTGATTGCCAACTCATCTGGATTGATTTGGGCAACTAAGGTATATGTTTGATTGTTGAATAGAATAGCTTTAAATAATTCTTCATAATTTAAAAGAGAATATTTAATTGCAGTTACAATATTTGCTTCTTTTAAATCTTTTGAGAAAGTGTATTTTGATTCAAGGAAACTATTTTGTTCATGTTTAGTTGTTAGTTCACTCAATATAACTGGGAATAATTGAATTGTTCGATCTGTGAAGCTAATTCCATTATTTGATTTAGAAATATCAAAATTAATTCGAGCAATTTCTTTTCCTTCATATTGAATTAAAATGTGTTGGAAAATAATAAATCCTAAATGGTTAATTAATTCTTCTCAATGGTTTTCTTTGCTATACATGTAGGCAAATAATTGTTGAATCTCATTTTCAGTTTTGAATTTATTTAAATCAATAGTTAATGTCTTGGTTTCAGAATCATAATTAGATTTTTCAATAACAATTTCATTAATAGTATGCATTGACAATTGATGTGGAATTGAAATTGATTCTTCTGTTGAAATTTTAAATTCTTCAATTGCTGATAATGAATTGCTATATGGTTCTATACCAATTTGTTCTTTTTCATCATTAGCTTCATAGAGATATATCATTGAAACTATTTCCATTTTAGTTAATTTTTTAAGAACAATTTCATTTTCGTCCTTTGGGAAGCCTAATCAGATTTCATTAGTTGTAGTGCTATAGTCTGTAAATAGTAAATCACTAAATTCTTTTTCTATTTCATCAATAGCTTCTTCATTTTTTGTGATGTGATATTGGATTTTTTCTTTTGTATCTAATTCATCACTCGGCTCCTCATAGTTTAGTACTACTCGTAGCACCAATTCATCTTTAATAGGTTCATTGTTGTGTGGTAAATAATAAATCGCATTACTTGGTTTTCTAATAATGATCTTGTCATTAATTAAACTTATAATGCTGTGTTTTGGTTTGTTGTTTGTTTCCATTTTGTTAAATTCCTTTTTGTTTAAAATTGTGAAAGAAAATATTATAATATTATTTTTCCCAATAAATTTAAGAATTTTTTAAAGGTAATTCAAAATTAAAAAACCCGCTTTTATTCGGGTTTTTTCTATATTTTTTTGCTAAAAAAATTGTGAAAAATTTAAAAAATTTTTTTAATTATTTTTTATATTTGTTTTTAAAGTCTTAATTTTTTATTAATTTATTTGACAAATTTCAATAAAAATTAAAAATAGACTTAGTTTTATTAAGTTAATTTAAGTAATTATAAAAATTTGAATATTATATAAATGGTTTATTTAAATATAAATTTGTATAAGGAGTTTCATATGGAACAAGTAGTAAATGTTAGCGAACAACAAAAACAACTAGAATTATTAAAGAAAATAAGAACATCATCAATAGTTTCTCTTGTTCTTATCATCACTATTATTGGAGCAATAGTTACAATAATTTTGGACATTATTAATGCAATTAGAATTTTATCTACCACATGAGTTAGACCAGATGTAGAAGACAATAAATTAATTTGAGGTATTTTCACAATTATTATTTTAGGTCCAATTAGTTCATTAATTTTTTCATGTAGTGCAATTTCTAAATATGAAAATCCAACAATTATTTAATTAATTCATTTTTAATAATAAGATCACATATTATTTATTAATTTTGTAATAAAAAAATCTACTATAAAAGTAGATTTTTTATATATTAATATAACTAAACACTTTTTATTTTATTTTCTCTTTTATTAATAATATTTTTAATATTTTTTGTATGTCTAGCAAAGATGGTGATTGACATTAAAATAAGTATGCCAAATAATTCAGCAAAAATTGTAGGTGAATAAATATTAGCTCTAACTGAATCAATAATATTTGGATAAATTAGATAGTTAAAACTTATTCCTGGTACAAATACTAATCAAGGCAAAATAATGCATGCAATTAGTACAGCTAAAGACATCATTTTTTTTCATTTAATAATTATCACTAAAATAATTATTCCAATTAATGCAATGAATGGACTTATACAAATATATATTCCACCAATACAAGCAACACCCTTTCCGCCTTTAAATTTGAAATATATTGGAAATAAGTGTCCTACAAATGCAAAAATTCCTGGCACATAAATAAATATCCCAGGGTTATAATATTTTGTTACTTCTTCATCAAAAGATGTTTTAAAACAACTTATATAAATTGCTCAAAATATTAGAACTGGTAAAATTGTTTTTAATAAGTCTAATGCCAAAACAGTTAATGAAACTTTTTTACCATATATTCGATATGTATTTGTGAATCCTGGATTACCAGAACCAAATTTTTTGATCTTGTCACTATGAATAAATTTTTCTATTACAAGTGCAAACAAAATAGATCCACTTAAGTAACCTACTATTGCTCCACACAAAATTATAATTATTAGTCCAAGATGATAATTGCTTAACATAGATATTAATATTTTACTAATTATTATTTTCTATTTGGTTAAATAGATCGATTATTTAGATTAATATATTGCCTAAAATAAAATACGTTAAGATTTAATATAAGAAAATATTCAGATGAAATCTAATAGAAAAAACATCACACTTTATGAAGCCTTTGCAGGAATTGGTTCTCAATATAAGGCGCTTAAAAATATTTCTAGTGAAATGAATTGGAATGTTAAATTAGTTGGGATGATTGAATGGTTTATTCCAGCTATTATTGCTCATTATGCAATTCATTTTGGGGTTCCCAATGTAGAAAATTATAGTGATTTCAAATATATATATATATATATATATTAAATAAGTTATCAAATGATTCAAAGAAGCCAATAAGTGATAATTATTTAAATTCTAAAATTTTAAATTCCCAAATAATCCAATATATTGTTGCAAGTCATAAATTATGCAATAATTCTTTTGATGTTTGTTCAACCAAATATTCTAATATTTCTAAAAATTTAGATATCTTTACTTATTCATTTCCATGTCAAGATTTATCTATTCAAGGTAAACAGCGCGGGATGAGTAAGGACTCCAAAACTAGATCTAGTTTATTATGAGAAATTGAAAGAATATTTATTGAATTATCAAATAATTATTCTTTAGATGAAATGCCTAAATATTTATTAATGGAAAATGTTAGTCAAGTAGCTAATCAAAAGAATATTAATGAATTAAGAATTTGACAAAATCAATTAAAAAAATTAGGATATGAATCTAAGCTATATATCTTGAATGCTAAAGATTTTGGTTTACCTCAAAATAGATCACGTGCATTTCTTCTATCTATAAGTAAATATTGATTAGATAAAACAAATTTCATCTTTCCTAATTTTTTTCATCCCAAGAAAAATAAAAAAATTAAAGATATTTTGTCTAGTAATGTTTCAAATGATTTATTTTTAGATCACTTGAATAAATATGAAACAAGTATTTTGATAAAAACAAAATCTAATATTCAGAGAAAAACATTAATAAACTACACTAACTTTAATTGTGAGAACTATATTTATAGTATCAATGGAATTGGTCCAACATTGACCGCAACCGGAGCTAATAGTAGAATTAAAATTTTTGACAATGAAAATAGAATCCGTTATTTAAGTAATTTAGAAAATTTCCTCTATATGGGATTTGATAAAAATGATTACCAAAAAGTTGTTAATTGCAATTTAGTGTCACCCCAAAAACAGACTTTCCTTTGTGGTAATTCAATTGCAGTACCAGTTTTGGAAGAGATTTTTAAGTCATTAAAGTTTTAGATTTATTATGGACAAAATAGAACAAAAATTAGATAGATTATTTAATGAATTTCTTTCAGAGTACAATCCACAAATTGTATCAATGGATGTATTTTCTAAAGATAAATTAAATCAAATAACTTACAAATTATTAGTAGTAAATAATAGTTTTATAATTGATTATAAAATTGAATTCAAATCATTTTCAATTAAGTTAGAAACTACAGGTTTGCATCAAGAATCAAAAAAGAAAAATCATTCTTTTATTTTAAGAAAAGAATTAATTGAAAATGTTTTAGGTCTAAAACATAAATTTGTTTCTTTGGAAAATCATAATAAGAGAAAAGAACAAAATACATTTAATGATTCAATAAATCTAAATAAAATTAATGATTTTTTAAATGATTCAAAAAATGAATTATGAAGAATAACTTTTCAAAATATTATTTATATTTTGTCTGGCAGTAATCCTAGTGGAGAATGCAATGGAAAGGGAGAATTAACAACATATTATTTAAATAGTGAAGTTCCATTTGGATTATTTTTAGGCACGTTAAATGTTTGTAAAAAATTTAGAAAACAATATTGTGAAAAGAATGAAATCAATCAATTTAACTTGACTTATTTAATTAATAAAGTTTATAAATGATTAGAAAATGATAAAAATTTAAAATTAAATGATTTTTTAAAATTCAATCCTGAATTAGATTCATTCTTTAAAGAGTTTATAAAAAATTCAAAAGATTGAAAAAACATAAGACAAAAAATGAAAGATAATTTAGAATCACAAAATAAAAAATTCTTTAGTATAAATTCAGAAATTATTAAATTAAGAAAAGAATTCACAAAAGAAATCCAAACAAAATGAAGAGATCCATATTTTGAGTTTTTTAATATTCAAAAAGATATGCAAATTGATTATGAAAAAGCTCATATTAAACCAGTATATGAAATTAAAAATGAGTACTTAAAAAATAGCAATAAAGAAATTCTTCGACAGATTTCTGATCCTTACAATTTTCTACCATTAACCCCAAATATTCACACCATGTATGATAAATACAAACTTTATTGGGATTATAAAACTGGTGAATTGAAAAGTACAAATGATAATGAATCATTAAATAACAATGAATTTGAATTATTTAAGCAATTGAATCATAGTATTCTAAGAGAAGTGCAAAAATATTTAAAAGAATATTTTAATAGTGTTTTGAAAAACAAAATGTTGTCTTGTTAGTCAAATATTATTTATTACTTTTTGTTAAATTACAATATTTGCATAATATCTGCAAATTATCCAAATTTGTTAAACCACCTTTAGAAAATGGAATGATATGATCAGCATGTGAAGTCACATTTTCTATTAACGTTCCACATCTTGCACATTTATAATTTTGTTCTATTAATTTTTTATTTTTTTCTTCTTGAGAAAATTGTCTTTTTTTATCTTTTTCTTTAATTAAATTTATTAGTATACTTTCTATTTTGTGAATTCTTTCCTTTGTATTCATTAAACCATCAAATTTAGTTCCTCCTCCCATTTGATCTTTTTTAATTTCCTCATTAATATTTTTTAATGAATTATTTATAGATTCTTTTTGACTCATTAAATAAGTTGATTCATTTATATTTAAATAAAATGCAACAAATATTGCACTAAAAAAAGTTTTAAAGTTTTTTGGTTCTAATATATTTTTATTGAGAATATTGTTTAACAATTCAAATGTTTTCTCGAAATTCTTAGATGCATCATTTAAATGAGAGACTTCAAATTTTTTCTTTACAATTTTTTTACACTCATTTCTAATACTAGAGTTTGAAGTTTTATTTAGCATATTAATTATGGAAAAAATTCATATAATTATTTCTTCATGGCTAAAACGTTTTGACTTTTTATTATTTTTAATTAATTCTTTATAATTTTGGTCTTGCGCAAGTTCTAAAAAGAATTTCCTATTATCAAAATTAGCATCTGCTAATAAAAATTCATTTTTATTTAATTTAATAGAATTTTTATTTATTCTAATAAAGCTTTCCTTAATTTTTTCTTCTGACTCATCTTGTAAAATCATCATTGCTAACTCATAATTTAACCCGCTTCGTTTAAATTTATCACTAGATTCAAAAATTGTTGTTAATCTTTGTTTGCCATCCAATACATCAAAATTATTATCATTTCTTTTATTTAAAATTAATGGTGGTACTAAGAAATAATTTTCAATACTGTCTATTAACGATTCTTTATTCTTTTTTGTTCATGCATCACCATTTCTTTGATATGGCAAATCCATATTATAAATTTTTTGATTTTCAATAATTTCTTTAATTGTTCTTGTTTCAAATCTAATCTTTTCCATTTTCTAATCCTTTAAATATTTGAAATTTTTGTTCATAACTCAACAACATTGGAATGATTTATTTTGGTCATTTATTGTTGTGAATTTAATATTATTTTGGATAAATAAAAATTTACACCTATTAAGAGTATCACCCATAGATTGGCTAAAAATGGTTGCTCCATAAAGTAAGCAAAAATCCTTTTTAAATGTTTCGCATCTTTCAATAAGTAATCTTTTTTTAGAAAATGGTGGATTTGAAATAATTACATCTCAATGTTCATTTGGTTCATATTTGTAAAAATCTTGGCCATTTTTAATATGAGAATAAATTACTTTATAACCATAGTTAGTAAGTTGTTTCACAAACTCACTGTCTCCTAAATCAAATGGACATCAAATGACTTTATTTTTAGGGATATTTAATTTCTTAATTAAATTGATGATTGGAGCAGATGGAGTATAAAATTCATTATTAGGTTTTTGTTTACCTAAGATATTAGAAACACAATATTGTCTATTTTCTTTTTGATTGAATTTTATTTTTTGGATATCTTTGTTATTGATTGCTTTATTTGGATTTGATAATCCATTTTGATATGCTAATGTTGAATGAGATCAATCAACTAAATCTCAAATATTGGTTTTAAGTAATTTTTCTATTATTGAATTTAAAAAAATTGTTTGTTCATTATTTAAATTACAGATATTGAAAAAACTTTTGCAATCTATTGAACAATTATTATGAATTTTGCGATATCTTATTTCAACTGGTCCATATGTTCAAGATTCAAAGTTAGGAATGAATAATTCAATTGAGTATTTTTTATAAAAAAGTGCATAAACAAAGAATAAAACTTTATGCATAACTAATTCACTTGGTCTATCAAGTGAATTATTTTCTAATTTATATATATATATATATTATGGATTAAATCAATAATATTAAGATTATTACTTTTCATACTTCAATTATTATATTAAAATTGTTTGTATTAATCAAATCAAATATTAATTCAGTATAATTACTTGCTGAATAAGTAAAAATAAATTATGAAAAATATTAATAATATATATATATATACGCAAAAACTTTAAAAAGTTTATTTCACTTTTAGGTGTTGGAATCTTTGCATCTAGTTTTTTAATTTTTACAAGTATTAGTTGTGCAAGTAATCAATCTTCTATTGAAACAGAAGACACAACAAGTGAATTAGAAAAACAATTATCGAATATTAAATTTTCATATCCAAATAATGAAATAATTACAAGTAAATTTCAAAATAATCATGTTCAACTAACAACTAATAGTAATGAAGCTGAATGATTTAGAGTTGATGATTTAACTATTTTTGATAAATATATAAATGGTGAAATTAATGCATGAGAATTGTATTCTAGTGCAGCTAAAATCGGTAGCGGTCAAACAATAATAATTGATAGTTTGGACAAAGCGAAATCAATTTTTACTTTACAAAAATCTGATTCAAATTTACAAATTAACACATTTAACAATGTCATCATTAAAAATGATATAAAATTCATTACTAAATTAAAAAATATATCTACCAAAAAGCAACCATTAGATCCAATTCAAGTTAAAGCAATAAGTTTAAATTTTTCAGATCTTAAATATTGTTTCTATTTATATAAAAATGATTCTAAAGAAAGAATAGATGAACAATTAAACTCAACTGGGAAATTTATATTTCCTCAAAAATTATATGACTCAATTAATATTAATGATTTTTTTAATTTAAAAGTCTATGCATATTCTAAATCAAATCCAGATTGTTATGTGAGCAATAGTTGCACAATTAAATTTGTTGTTGAACCTATTTTTATTGTTGAACAAGTAAAATCTGATTTATTTGGAATAAGAAAAAATCAATTCCAAGAAAATGAAGAATCATTTAACATATCGATTGACAAGTCCCAAACATTGACAATTAAAAATGAAGCAAGTGTTGCAAGTACAAATGGTGGAGTGGTTGACTCCAGTAAAATTACATATAAATGATTTTGATTTTTAGATGATATTAATAATGCAAGTCCAATTAATGATTCAATTGTTTCAAATAATTCAATCAAAATTTCAAATAAGAACATTCCTCTAAATATTCGTAATTCAATGAATGATTACAATTTCAAATTGTATTGTTTAGCTCAATATAATAATTTAGTTTCTTTAAAATCAAAAGTATTCAATTTAACTTTTAAATTAAATGAACCAATAACATCTAATTCAATAACATATTTGATTAATCCTAAAAATGAAAATTTAATTAATAAAAATTATTGCTATGTTCGTTCAAGTAATAGAGACATAACTGATTGATACATTTCTAATAGTGGTAGTTTAACAAATTTAGTTCATGCTAGTCCAGAAATTGTTAATAACATTTATAGATTTAAAATTCCAAATAATTATAATGGTGAATTATATATTTTTGGTAAATCTCCTAAAGGTTTTACAAATCCAATTAAGTTTAATGTTCAAAATTCTAATTTCAATAGTACTTTTAAAGTTGGTATTAAAGGAATTGGAAAAGAAGAAGTTGAGTTTAATTATTTATTAAACAACAATCAATATCAAAATTATGTTTTACAAGATGATTTAAAATATATTATTGATAACGGTAATGAAAGCGCAAATAGATTAATCACAATTGCAAAAAAATATTCAGATTATTTTATTAATTTTTTGCAATCACAACGCGATTTAGATTTAACTCAACCGCAATTTAATAATTTGGCTCCATCTGTAAAGTACAACTTACCTAAAATATTAAATAATATTAATAATATTAGAGTTAAACAAGTCAATTTCATTAATTCTCAAGTTGATACAAATTCACAAGAAAATAGAAAAGATTTACCATCAAACTTTTATGGAATGCAAATTGAGTTATGTTCAAAGAACACAACAAATTATTTTAATGATCCATTTCAATTTACTATTGCTATTGCAGCAAATATCAATTTAAATAATGGTAATTCATATTTGTCTAATTCTGTGAATAATATTGGAATTACAACAAACTTATTTTCAAACCCAAATGATGAATTAGATTTTTTTATTAATAAGAATCAAACAATTATTAGTAAAGATAATTTTATAACAAGAACAATTATGGATATTGATTATACAAATACTCCTAGCATCATCCCTAGTGATATTATTAGCAACATTAATAATGAGTATTGTCAAGTTTTGGCATACAAAATATTGTCTCGTCAACACGCAAATAGTATTATGAAATCTGAAAATTTGTATCCAGGAATAGACTTTAACATAAAGAATTATTCTCATGATGCATTAGGTTTTATTAATCATCACACGGTTAAATGAGGAAATCCATGAATGATGGGCTGAAGCAAATATTCAACTATTTTAAGTTCATGTGCAAAAGCCGATAAAAGCAAACCAGGATTTATTAATATCTCAAATAATGGTGGAGCGGCAATTAGTATGAATTTGTTTGATCAAACAAATTTCAAAAATGTGCCAAAAATAAAAATTGAAAAAGGTAAAAATTTAATTCTTCAAAAATTATATGGTCCTAATAGTCAAGAAGTTTTAGAGAATGATTTTATTTCTCCATTAGGTACACTCGGGATTTTTTCAGTTAATAGTTTTTTAGCTCCTACTCAGAATCAAGGAATATCATATATTGGTAATAGATGAGAATTTTTTGGATCCAGCAATCAAAACACTGCAATTAATAATTTAGATTCAATAGTTAAAGGATTAACTTGGATTATTGATACATTTAATTTAAATTCAATTGATTTTGATTATGAGTATCCTGATCAAAGTGGACAAAATGATGTATATTATAAATTTTTAGGAAAAATGAAAAATGCGCTTTGTGCACTATCTATTAAAACTGGTAAAAATTATAAAATGTCTGTTGATATTAACCCAGATTATGTTAATGGATGATGTACAAATTCTTTAGTAGATAAATATTGTAACACTTACAATATTATGGCATATGATAATTTGACTTGTTGAAATACAGATCTAGCTGGTGGTAATTCTAGGGCAAGACCAGTTCAAGGAGGAGCTAACAAAATAAGAGAAGTTGTTACAGGTAATAATAACACTGTGTCTCTTTATAATTGATTAACTCAAAAAAATGAAAATGTGCAAAAAATTCCTAATTATCGACTAAATGGAAATATTAAAGGTATTGATAGATCAGCATCATATGGATCACTTAATCTTAATCAAAATTTAATTAATAGAGGATTAAAACCAGAAAAAATTGTTTTTGGTTTAGCTTCATATTCTATTGGATGACAAATAGAAGGGAACGGTCCTCTACCCGAACTACCAGGAGCTTTTGGTGTTCGAACTAATGGAGCAGTTGAAGGTAATCAACCAGGTTTATCTTCATTTATACACGGTATAAAAAATAAGACTAAACAAATTTTATTTAATCCATATATGGTAGATAACTATGTTTGAGAACCAGATAGAAAGTTCTATCACTCAATGGATTTTATTGAATCAATTTTGTATAAGCGTTCAGTTGGTGATTCTAAATTTAAAGGATATATGGTCTGAACAATGAATTCACAAATGTCATTACCAAATGATTTATTTGTTAATGGTGTATATGATTTTTCAAATGTAATTGAAAAAAATAAGACAATTTTTAATTTACCAATTATTTCAACATTTTCAGGTCTATATGATGTACAAAGTATTTACGATATTTGAAAAGATTATTTAGGTAATAGATTTATTGAATACTTTGGCCAAAGATGGAATGTGGTAAATAAGTAATTATTTAACTATTATTTAATTAATAAAATTAATACAATATAAATATTATTGCGTTAATTTTAATACATTTTTTTATGATTTAATGGAAAAATAATTATGTCTAATTCAAATTCAAATAATAGTCGCGATATTTTATTCAATAGTATTTGGAAGGCTGTTAATGATTTATCACGTGGAGTGATAGATGTTTGAGACTTTAAAGATTATATTTTAGGTTTTATGTTCTATCGATATTTATCTAATTACATTTGCAACTACATAAATGTTACTGAACAACGCAACGATCCTAATTTTTCTTATGAAAAGAATGTAAAAGATCATGATATTAATGATGACATTAAACAAAAAATTGTTAAATCAATTGGGTTCTTTATATATCCTAGCGAACTATTTTCAAGTGTCTATGAAAAATACAAAGATGATTATGATAATCTAAATGAAGATCTTGCAACTATTTTTAATAATATAGAAAATAGAACCAAAGGGACCGATAGTGAAAGTAATTTCAAAGAATTATTCCAAATAATTGATTTAAATAGTGATAAATTAGGAAATAATCCTTTAGAAAGAAATAAATTGTTAATAAAAATTATTAATGAAATTAATAATTGAAATTTAGATAATCCACAAAATCATAAAATTGATGTTTTTGGTGATGCATATGAGTATTTAATATCTATGTGTTCTTCAAATGCAGGAAAGACGGGGGGGGGAATTTTATACTCCACAACAAGTAAGTAAATTACTTGCTCATTTATGTTTAGATAATTTCAATGGAAAACCAAAAAATGCATATGATCCAGCATGCGGATCAAGTTCCTTATTATTACAAGTTGGTAAAATATTCAAAAAACAATATAACGATTCTTCAATTGAGTTGGATGGACAAGAACGAAATTTAACAACTTATCGATTAAGTAGAATGAATATGTTTTTGCATGGAATAAATTATTCCAATTTTGATATTCAGCAAGATGATACATTATTAAACCCTAAACATCTAAATAATAAATATGATATTATAGTTTCAAATCCACCATATTCTATTCATTGAGATACTGATAATAAACCAACATTAATTAATGATGAGAGATATTCAGGACCTGGTGTATTAGCTCCAAAAACTAAAGCTGACTTTGCATTTATATTACATGTTCTTTATCAATTATCACCTACTGGTATTGCAGCAATTATTTGTTTTCCTGGGATATTTTATCGATCAGGCGCAGAACAAAAGATTAGAAAATATTTAGTAGATGGAAATTATGTGCAAGCATTAATTAGTCTCCCAAATAATTTATTTTTTGGAACTAGTATTGATACAGTAGTTCTTGTTTTAAAGAAAAATAAAACTAATAATGATGTCTTATTCATTAATGCATCTGATTTTTATAATAAAGTGACAAATAAAAATGATTTGTCCGATGAGCATATTCAACAAATTCTTGATATTTATGCACAACATATAGATGGTGAATATAGTAAAGTTGTTAATAATGAAATTATTAAAGACAACAACTATGATTTGTCTGTAAATAAATATATTCCTAAGATTGTTAAAAAAGAAGAAATTGATATTAAGCAACTAAATGAAGAGATAAAAAATATTTCAGAAAGAAATCAACAATTAAGATTTGATATCGAATCTCTAATTAAGGAATTGAAAATGACTAAGTTTGAGCAATTACTTAATGAGATGTGTCCAGATGGATGTGAATATAAAGAGTTAGGATTACTAGTTGATATAGATAGTGGAATATGAATTAAAAAAACTGATTTAATTGATAATGGTAAATATATTGCAATTAGCGGCGGTACAAAGCCCTTTGGTTTGATTGATAAATGAAATCGTGCAGAAAACACTATAACTATAGTTCGTTGTGGATGTGCAGGTTATGTTTCATATCAAACAGAAAAATTTTGTTTAAGTGATGCTTGTTATTCTCTAACTAAATCAAATATTGTTGATACAAAATTTCTATTTTATTATTTAAAGTCTATACAAAATAAAATTTATTCATTAACAAAAAAAGCAATCCCAGATAGATTAAATAAGGAGAATTTAAAATCCCTTCAAATCCCCATCCCACCACTATCAGTTCAAACTCGCATCGTCGAAATTTTGGATAAGTTTTCTGCTTTAATTGATTCTGCGAATCAAGGTATTCCTAAGGAAATTGAATTACGTAAAAAGCAATATGAATATTATTTGAATAAATTATTAGCATTCAAGGAGAAATAAGATGATTAGTAATCCAAAAGCTCTTTATACAACAATCATTGATAATGAGCACCCAACAGTTATTAAGAATTTTGCTAAGAATGAATTAAATTCAAAACTTTCCTATAATTACAACATTAAGGAATCTGAGATAGAAGATGAATTTATTTTTAGGCTAATAAATTTAGGATATAAAAAATTATCAATAAATAAAATTGATGATTTGGAAGGAAATTTAAAAACTCAATTAGAGGAATTAAATAATACAAAATTTTCAGATGCTGAATGAAGAAAACTAAAGAAAGAATGAATTTTTAAAGATTTATCTTATATAGAGTGTGCTAGACGTATAGAAAATAATTATTTATATGCATTGTTGCGCGATGATAACACTATAAAAAATATCAAATTAATTGATAAAGTAAATATTAATAACAACTCTGTTCAAGTCATTCAACAATTACAATTAACAAGTAGTAACGATAGTCATCGATATGATGTTGTTATTTTGGTTAATGGCTTGCCTTTTGTTCAAATCGAACTTAAAAAATCTGATGTTGATTTAGATAATGCATTCGGGCAAATTTCTCGTTATAGAGAATCTATCTCTAAAAGTCCTAATTTGTTATGTTATATTAGATTATTTGTCATTTCTAATGTTAGACAAACAAAGTATTTTGCTAATTCAGAAAAGACAATCAATATTAATGGACAAGATCAAAAATCTAAAGTAATTCATTCTAAGAAATTTACTACATATTGATCAGATAGTGAAAATAATAAAATAGAAAATCTTTTTGACTTGATTGATAATTTCTTTACAAAAAGAACATTATTAAATTTATTAATTTATTATTGCATTTTAAAAGATCAAAAAGAGTTAATTGCAATGCGTCCATATCAAATAGTTGCAACAGAAAAAATATTGAATCGTGTTAATATTGCAATTAACTCTAAAGATAAATTAGGTACAAAAAGTGCAGGAGGCTATATTTGGCATTCAACAGGTAGTGGAAAAACAATTACCTCTTTTAAGGCTGCAGAACTTATTCATAATTGCTTTGATAAATCAATTAAAAAGGTAATATTTATAGTCGATCGAAAAGATTTAGATTATCAAACATACCAAGAATATGAAAAAATAAAAACAGGTTTTGCATTTTCTACTAAAAATACAAAACAATTAAAATTGAATTTAGAAGACAATGACAAACCATTTATTGTCACAACAATTCAAAAATTAAGTAAATTTATTAAAAAAAATCCAACTCATGAAATATATACAAAAAAGGTTGTATTAATATTTGATGAATGTCATCGTAGTCAATTTGGATTGATGCATACAGATATTACTAATAAATTTAAAAAGTATGCAATTTTTGGTTTTACAGGCACTCCAATTTTTGTAGAAAACTCAACCAAAGTTTCAGGTACTAGTTTGGTTAATAAAGATTTTAATAAAAAACATAATGTTATTAATAGAACAACTGAATCATTATTTGGCGATGAATTGCATGTGTATAATATCTTGAATGCAATTGATGATGGCAGCGTCTTAAAATTCAATTTGCATGATAACTTTATAAATGATGTAAAACAAATTGATAATTCTTCTAGAATTAAAGTTATTGTTCAAGATATTTTAAAACGTTTCGATAATCTTACATTACAACATAACAATAATATTAGAGAATTTAATTCAATTCTCGCTGTTTCTTCTATAGATGATGCTATTGAATATTACAATTTTTTTAAAAAATATAATCACAAAAATAAATTAAAAATAGCTTCTATCTTTTCATTTAATAATAATGAAATGCTTAGTGATGTTGATATTGAATTCGATGAAAATACAGATTCAATTGATGAGTTATCTGTATCTCATAAAGAGTCTTTAAAAAATATGATCAATGATTATAATCAAATTTTTAATGTTTCTTTTAATATTGAGAAAGATGATGGATTTCAAAGCTATTATAAAGATGTATCTAAGAGAATGAAAAACACTGAGATTGATATTTTAATTGTTGTTAATATGTTTTTAACTGGATTTGATGCACCAAGATTAAATACGCTTTGATTGGATAAGAATCTTAAAACTCACAATTTAATTCAAGCATTTTCAAGAACAAATAGAATTTATAATTCAAGCAAAATTTGTGGGAACATTGTAAGTTATGCAACAACTAAAGATAGTGTGGATGAAGCAATTAGACTCTATAGTAATAGCAATAAAAATATTTCTATTCTTATTGCCCCATTTAGCGAAACTTACAAAGAATATGTAGAAATTGCAAAAAAATTATTATTGTTTAATGAAATAAATAGTTGTAATTTATCAGATGAATTAAAAATTGAATTTATTAAATTATTTCCAAAATTTTTACTTGTTCGTGAACATATTCGTGTACATGATAAAGAGTTTAGTGAATGTGATAAGGTTGTTAGTGATGAACAACTTTATGAATTTCAATCTAAATATAATGAATACAAAAATAATTTAGAGCAGGAAGAAGATTCAAAAGAAAAAGATCAATTATTGTTAAATGAAATTAAACTTAATGAGGAAACTGTTAAGTCTTATGACATTGATGCAAAATATATTATGAATTTAATTGGTAATAAAAATGCATCTAATTTTAGCGATAAAGATATATTACAAAAAATTCATTCAAATAGTGAAACATCAAAATATGCAAGTTTCATCTTTAGTTTTTGAAAAGAATATACAAAAAACTCTAATGAAATTGGAAATGTATATGATGAATTTAAAGATTATTGTAATGTACAAAAGGTAATTGAAATTAACAATTTATTAGAAAAGTATCCAAACACCTTAAATAAAAATGAAACTTTCCAATTTATAGATAATTGCTTTGAAAAAGGATATTTTAAAGAAAATGGAACTGAAATCACAAACATTTTTAAAAATAATTCTTTATTCTTTAACTCTAATATAAGCAAGAACAATGAAGCTCAAAAAGAGCTACATAATATTTTTATTAAATATTTTGATTTATATAATTTATTCAATTAAATTGATATCTTTTTGATAATTGAATTAATTAAAGAATTAAACTCTTTATCTTCCAAGATAATGGATTTAATTTTTTCTACTCCATTTAATACAGTTGTATGGTCCCGATTTCCAATTGCATAGCCAATATCTTTCAATTGGAATTTTCCATACTCTCTCATAATGTACATACAAATATGACGAGCAGTTGCAATATTTTTCTTACGACTATTTTCAATGATGTCAGTGGATTTAATATTGTATATTTTTGCTACAACATCAATAATATTACTAGGACGTAATGCTGTTATTTTTTTGTTGTATCCAATGACAGTACTATCAATTTCTAATACTTCTTGCACTTCTTTTAAATCTAATAAAGTTTCCTTGTTTTCTACATTAGAATTCAAAAAAGCAATTTTATTTAGTACACCAATTAATTCTCGAATATCTTTATTGAATGTATTAGTTACAAGATTAATAGCATCATCTGTTAAATTAATCTTTTTGTCACCTAATGTGTTGTTGATAATTAATTTTAATGAATCATCTTCTGGTTCATTAATTTTACATGTTATTCCACTAGAGAAACGAGAAATCATTCTATCTTCAAATCCATTTAGTTCATTCGGGCTTCGATCTGAAGAAAGAATAATAACTTTCTTTTTGTTAGTTAAATTATTGAAAATAGTAAAAAGAATTTCATTAGTTTTTGATTTGTTTGCAAGATATTGAATGTCATCAATTAACAAGACATCATATTCAGAATAAATATTTTTAAATTCTTCTATTTTTAAAGAATTATTATTTTTTTCTTCAAAAATAACATATAACTCTTTTAAGAATGTTTGAGCATTCACATATCTTAATTTTTTGTCTACTCATTTATTCTTAAATTCATTAGCTACAGCACTTAATAAATGTGTCTTTCCTAATCCTGTTTTGCTATAAATAAAAATTGGATTGTATGTGCTTGTAGATTTTTCTAAAACTTCTTTAGCAAGTCTAATTGCATTTTTATTAAAATCACCAACAACATAGTTAGTGAAGTTAATATTTGGATCTACTTCATCATTAATGATAGTAATACTAGGTCTATTATTAGTTTCTTTATTTCATTCAATCACAAATTTAAATTGAGGAACAACACCAAACAATTTACTAAATAATGAAACTAAATTTTGTTGGTATTGTTGCATTAATTGAATGTGGTGACTTTGTTCTACCAATATGACAAAAGAATTGTCTTTGTTATCTACTAGTTTAGTTTTTTTTAATATCTCATTATTGAACAACAAATTAGTATTATTTTGTTGACAATAATACTCAATAAAACTATCTCAATTAATAGAATTGCTAAATTCACTCATAAACTCTTATTTTATTATCTTTTTTAATACATTAATTTAATATTATCAATACTCAAAAGATGAATATACAAATAGTTAGAATTGTTGTATCTATATTTAATACATTCATCTTTTATATAAAAACTAATTTATTTATGTAAAAAATATTAAAATATTATTAACATTTTTCATTTGAAATATTTAAGTTAAAAGTAGTTGGAGGTTAATATAATGACAATTGAAGAAATGAAAAAATTAAATCCATCTGAATTACTTAAAGTTCGTATGGAAGAATGAAAAAAAACAAAAAATTATCAAGAATCAATTGAGTTTTTAAAAGAATTAGCTGATGAATAATTAGATTTATAAATTGTTCTTTTCTATTTTTAAATATTTTAAAAATTAGAAAAAATATATTTTAACTTTTCATAATAATCAAATGTAATAATTATTACAAAATACACTAAAAAAAGTTATAATAAACAAAGTATATTTATAAGTATAAGATTTATTTTTTAATATTTATTTTAGGTAATAATTATGCAAAGAACATATCAACCAAACAAGCGTCGTCGTGCAAAAACTCATGGTTTCCTTTCTAAAATGGAAACTAAATCTGGAAGAAATCTTTTAGCTCGTCGTCGTGCTAAAGGTCGTCACAAACTTACAGTATCAGACGAAAGATAATTTGTGCGTAAAGAATATCGCTTATGTAAAAGCGAAATAATTTGTGATGTTTTACATAGTAACAATAAGTTATTTTGTAAAGTTGCAAACATCTATTATGAAAATAATAGTTTAGGTAAACCACAAATTGCAATCATTGCTAGCAAAAAAAAATTTAGTCTAGCAGTAACAAGAAACAAAATAAAACGCCAAGTTAGATCAATTCTCTTGGAATGAATTAGTAAATTAAATACTTATAATATAGTTATTGTCATCAAATTAGATTGAATAAAATTAAGTTATATAGAAAATAAAAATCAATTAGACAATTTACTAAGACGAATTTGCAAGAAAGAAGGTAAAAAAAACAATGAGTTCTCAAACTAAATTGGTTTTACCTGGTTTTGCAACAGCTGCATCTGCAGATGATTCTAGAAAATTATTAATTAGAAAAATTAAAAAGATTACTATATTAGTAATTAAAATTTTGGTTTATCTATTCTTTTTTGGAATAGGTTTATATGGATGTTTCCAATCAATGACTGATTATTGAACAGTTTCAAGCACAACAATTGGTAGTGGAATGGAAATTGGTTTTTCACCAGCTAGTGGAATTAGTGATCCTGCTTTTACGTTGATGTATTCAGGAATTGGTGGATATTTTCCTATGTCTACTGAGTTTACAATGGCTTATGGTCCATTCTATGCATTATTTGTTTGGCCATTTGCTATGCTATTATTACATTTTATGTATGCAACAAGAACATGACCTGTTGGATTAAATGCTTTAGTAGGAATATTTTTAATTCTTTTAATTATTAGATTAGTTACAATGGCTATTTCTGCAAAATCAATGCTTGCATCAGAAAAAATGACTGAATTACAAGGGAAAATGGCAGAAATTAATGCTAAATATAAAGATGCTAAAGATATGCAATCTCGACAAAAGAAACAATTAGAGATTCAAGAATTATATCGCAAACACAAAATTAATCCTTTTTCAGCAATGGAACAAATTTTCATTACATTACCGATTTTCTTAATTGTTTATCGTGTTGTTACTGTTTTACGTCCATTAAAATTTACCATTATTTTTAATGCATGAGACTTGACTCAATCACCAATTTCTGAATTATTTAATAATTTCACTACAACTGGATGGCCATACATTTTCTTTTTAATTTTAGTTGTACCAAGTCAATTCTTTGCTCAATCAATTCCACGTTATCTAGCTAAAAAACGTTCTAGAAATGCTGTTACTGTTGGTGTAAGCAATAATAAAGCAATGAAAAGAAATAAGACTGTAAATTTAGTTATGTCTATCTTTATGGCAGTAATTTCAGTAATTTCCGCTTCAGGTATTGGTTTATATTGATTCTTTAACTCCATCTTCTCAATGGTTCAATCAATTGTTATTCACAAAATTATTGTTTCAAAAAAATCTAAAGGAACAACAATTGAATCTAAACTTGCTAAATTTGGTATTTAGTCAATGGATATTAATCAATCTTTAAATAGTCATTTAAAAAATAAACCATTTTTAGCATCAAAAAAAATGGGTCAAAATTTTCTTATTAACCCTGAAATTCAAAAGAAAATTGTTAAACAAGCTAATTTAATTAATGGGGATTGTATTTTAGAAATTGGACCAGGTATGGGAGCAATTACTGGGATATTACTATCTCATAAAATTAATTTATTTGCAATTGAATTAGATAAAAGATTATATTCATATTTAAAAGAAAAATTCATTTCTAATAATAATTTCTCATTATTTAATGGTGATGCATTGAAATTAGATTGAAATGTTTTTTTGTCTAATTATTTTGATAAAAAATTTAAAATTATTGCAAATTTACCATATTCAATTTCTTCTGCTTTAGTTTTAAAATTAATAAATTATCCTCAAATTGATTTAGCCATTGTAATGGTACAAAAAGAATTTGCTCAACGAATGTCTGCAAAAATTGGTTCCAAACAATACAATATGTTTTCTGTTTATACTCAATTATTCTTTGATACAAAAATACTATTTGATGTAAATCCCAATAATTTCAAACCTGCCCCAAAAGTTATTTCTAGTGTTATTGAAATAAAAAGAAAAGAAAATAATATTCCTAATAATTTCAATAATGATAAATTTAATTTATTCTTGCGAGCATGCTTTTCTAATCGACGCAAAACATTATTAAATAATTTATTAAGTATTTTTAATAAAGATAAAATCATTGAAGTTTTTACTTCATTAGATATTCAATCAAATACTCGTCCACAAGAGTTATCTCCAAATATTTTCATTATTATGTTTAAGAGTTTTTATGAATAATAAAAAGATATTTCCAATTAATGATTTTGCTTACCCTAAAATAAATTTAGGATTAGATATTTTTGATTCTAAATTCAATTACACAGAGAAACATCAAATAGCATCATTATTTTTTTTATACAAAGGAATAAATGACTCAATTAAAATTGATTTATCAAATTCAAATGAAGATGAAATAATTTATAAAAATATTGACAAACCAAAAAATTGTTTAATTGATAAAACATTAAAATATTTGCGTGAAAAAAAATTAATTAATGACTTTTATAGAATTGAAATTACAAAAAATATTCCAATAAAATCAGGCTTAGGTGGTGGATCTAGTGATGCAGCATGCATTATAAAAAATTTATGTAATGATTTATCAAAATTGAACTTATTAGATTTTGCTTTATTAATCGGTTCTGATGTGCCATTTTTTCTTAAAAATTACGAATGTGCAATTATTAAAGGGTTTGGGGAAATAATTGAACCAATTAAAATTTTAACTAATTTAAATATTAAAATTCATTTAACAGGAATTGCATTTTCTACAAGAGAAGTATTCCTAGAATACAATAAGAATCCTATTGCTAATAAATTTAATGACTATCAAAAGATTATTTATAATTTAAACAATAATATTTCTAATATTGGTGCTAATAATATATTAACTAATTATGTCCAAGAGATTTCTTGTGAATGAGATCAAATATATAGGAAATTAAAATCAAAGCATGATTTTGTTATTATGTCAGGTAGTGGAGGAACAATAGTGAGTATTGATAAAGTAAACAATAAAATTCGAACAAGATACGCTCCAAGTCCAACAGGTTATTTTCATATTGGTGGAGCAAGAACTGCTATTTTTAACTATTTATTTGCTAAGCATAATAATGGTGATTTTATTGTTCGAATTGAAGATACTGATACAAGTCGATCAGTTGAAAATGGAATTGAATCACAAATTAATAATTTACATTGATTGGGTGTGAAAATTGATGAGTCATTGCAAAATCCAAATGAAAAATATGGTCCATATGTTCAGACACAAAAATTACCACGTTATCAAGAACTTGCATATAAGTTATTAGAAGAAGGAAAAGCTTATTATTGTTTTTGTGATGAAAAACAGTTAGAACAAGATAGATTAGAAAAATCTAATAATCATGAAACTCCAAAGTATTCCCGTCGTTGTTATAATTTATCAAAAGATGAAATTTCTAAAAAATTAGAAAGTGGAATACCATATGTTATTCGTTTAAAAATTGATGAAACAAAAAATTATCAATGAGATGATTTGATTCGTGGATCAATTTCTGTTCCAGGTGATGCAATGACTGATCCTGTAATTCTTAAATCAAACAAAATCCCAATGTATAACTTTGCAGTTGTTGTGGACGATTATGATATGGAAATTAGTCATGTTCTTCGTGGTGAAGAACACATTTCAAACACCCCATATCAACTAGCAATTAAAGAATCACTTAATTTTGAATCTTCAATTAAATACGGGCATTTATCGATAATTGTTGATGAAACAGGAAAGAAACTTTCTAAACGTAATCAAACAACTAAACAATTTATTGAAGATTATAAAAATATGGGTTTTTTACCAGAAGCAATATTTAATTTTTTAAGCTTACTTTCTTGAAGTAGCGAAACAAATCAAGAAATATTATCACCTAATGAATTAATATCATTATTTAATATTGATAGATTATCAAAATCACCAACATTCTTTGATTACAAAAAAATGTTATGAATTGGAAATGAATATTTTAAGAAAATGCCAGAATCTGAGTATTTGAAATTTATAAAACCATTTATTAAATTAGAACTAGATGAATTCTTAAAATCAAATTTTGATATGTTAGCATTACTATTTAAAAATCAAATTAGCTATGCAGACGAATTAAATGACTTGATTTCTGAATTTTTTATTAATTCAAAAAGTAGTATTAATGATGAAATGAGACAAATTATTATTGAAAATAGTGATGTTGTAGAATCTTTCAAAGAAAAGATTTCTAATATTAAGGAATGGAATATAGAAAATATTACTAATGTTATTGAAGAAGTAAAAAATGTTACAAATAAAAAAGGTAAAAACCTTTTTATGCCAATTCGTATTATTTGTACTAATTTAATGCATGGACCTGAACTTGCTAAAATAATTTTTTTAAAACAACTAAAACCTATTTTATTTAATATTGATAAAATTAATTTGTCTTAACGAGAGGTAATATATGTTAGATAGAGATTTATTAGATTTAGCTTATGATTTAGTTTCTAAAGAATTAAAAGATTCTAAAAGTAGTATAACTTTTAATAAAATTTGCGATTTGATTCAAAAATCAACAAATATGGATAAAGTAGAATTGAATAGCATTTTAGGTTCTTTGTATACTGATTTTTTGCAAGATCCTCGATTTGTATTTATTGGTAACAATAAATGAACACTTAGAGATTTGCAAACACTTGAATTTTTGAAAAATAATCAAAGCGCACTTTGCAATTATGAAAATGTTAATGATGTAAAAGAAGCTTATGATGAAGAAGCTCTTCCACAAACAATTATTGATCAAGATAATGAAGTTTATGATGAAAATGAATTTGAAATTTCTCGTGATAGTTTAGAAGCTTCTAATGATTCAGATACAGATTTATCTGATAATGAAGAAATGAAATATGAATATGATGATGAAAACTAATCCTTTAGTTAATTCAAAAAAAATGTTAGAACTAGCAAAAGCATATAAATTTGCTATTCCACATATTAATGTTAATAATATGGAATGAATTCAAGCAGCTTTAGATGCAGCTCAAATTGCTAGATCTCCTGTTATTTTAGGCGTATCTATGGGCGCAGCTAAATATATGGGTAGTTATAAAATTGTTACAAATATGGTTATAGATACTATTATTAACTCTAATATAACAGTACCTGTTTGTTTACATTTAGATCATGGTAATTATGAGGCATCAATTGAGGCTTTAGAATCAGGTTTTTCTTCAATTATGTTTGATGGATCAAGTTTATCTTTTGAAGAAAACTATGAAAAGTCAAAACAACTAGTAGAATTATGTAAAAAATATAATGCTAGCATTGAAGTTGAAGTTGGTACAATTGGTGGATATGAAGATGGTGCTCTAACAAATGGCGAAACTGCTGACATTAATGAATGTAAAAAAATGGATGAATTAGGAGTAGATTTTTTAGCTGCAGGTGTTGGCAATATTCATGGATTATATCCACAAGATTGAAAAGGTTTAAATTTTGATTTATTAAAAGAAATTGCAAACAATATTCAAGCTGGACTTGTGTTACATGGTGGAAGTGGAATTCCTGATGATCAAATTAATCAAGCAATTTTTTTGGGTATTAGAAAAATTAATGTTAATACAGAATGCCAAATTGCTTTTAGCAATGCTTTACAAGATTATTTTAAAAAGAATCAAGATTTAACAATTGATCATAGCTATGATCCACGTAAATATTTAAAATTAGGAAAGCAAGCAATTATTAAGGCATGTCTTGCAAAAATGTTTTTATTCCAAAGTAGCGGTAAATTTTAATTATTTTAGTAGGTAAAAATAATGGGACTATTTGCAGGTATTGTTGGATTACCAAATGTTGGTAAGTCCACATTATTCAATACAGTAACAAATTCAAATGTTTTAGCAATAAATTATCGTTTTGCGACAATTGAACCTAACTATGGCTTGGTTGATGTTTATGATGAAAGATTAAAAAAATTACAAGAGATTTATTCATCAAAAAAAATAATTCCTGCTTCATTTAAATTTGTTGATATCGCAGGTTTAATTGAAGGTGCATCCAAAGGAGAAGGATTAGGGAATCAATTTCTTCAAAATATCAGAGATGTAGATGCTATTTGCCATGTAGTACGTTGCTTTGTTGATAATAATGTGACACATGAATATGAAAAAGTTGATCCTATTAGAGATGCACAAATTATTAATTTAGAATTATCGATCTCTGACTTAGAAGTTGTAGAAAAAAGAATTATCAAAATTAAGAAAAAAGCAGATTCTGGTGATAAAGAATCAATTATTGAGTTACAAATTTTAAATAAATTAAAAGAAATTTTAACTCAAGGAAAATTTGCTAAATTTGCAAATTTGAATATAGATGAATTAAAAATTGTTAAATCTCTTAATTTAATTACATTAAAACCAATGATTTATATTGCTAATGTTTCTGACAATGAAATCTCTAATCCAGAACAAAATATTCATTTTAAATCATTCAAAGATTTTGCCAAAAAAGAAAATAATGATGTTGTTCCAATCAGCATAAAAATGGAACATGAATTGAGTATGCTTGATAAAGCTAGTAAAGATTTATTTATGAAAGATCTAAATATCTCTCAAACTGGTTTAGAAAAGGTTACAAATGCAACATTTAAGTTATTAAATCTTTCAACATATTTTACATGTGGTGAACAAGAGATTCACGCTTGAGTTTTTTCAAACGGAATGCTAGCACCACAATGTGCTGGAATTATCCATTCTGACTTTGAAAAGGGATTTATTAAAGCAGAGATAATTAGTTATAATGATTTAATAAATTGTGGTAATGAACTAAAAGCTAAAGAAATGGGAAAAATTCGGCTTGAAGGAAAAAATTATCTAATGCAAGATGGAGATATTTGTAATTTTAAATTTAATGTTACAAAATAATTTATATGAAGAAAATTGTTTATAATTCTTGAATAGAAGTGATATGTGGGCCGATGTTCTCAGGTAAAACTGATGAATTATTAAATAGACTTAATAAAATAAAATATGCAAAGCAAGAATATATAATTTTCAAACCAGTCATTGATACAAGAACAACTGGAATAATTCAATCTCGTACAAAAAAATGAGAAGAAGCTATTGAAATATCAGATCCAAAAGAAATAATCACATTTTTAAATAATTCATCCAAGAAATATAAAGTTATTGCAATTGATGAAGCGCAATTTTTTTCTTATGATTTAGTAGATATTTGTATGCGACTATCTAAAGAAGGATATCATATTATAATTTCTGGATTAGATAAAAATTTTAAGGGCGAGCCATTTGGAGCAACATTGCCAGGTTTATTAGCAATTGCAGATTCTGTTAAAAAATTATCTGCTGCTTGCAATGTATGTGGATCTTGTGCAACATTTTCAAAATTAATAGATAATCCAAAAATTGAAAATATAGATAATGATATATTAATTGGTGATGATAATTATTATGAAGCTTCTTGTTATGAACACCATACATTTAAAAAATAATTATTATTGTTATTAATTCTTTTAATTTAATTAAAAAACTCCCAAGAATTAGATCTTAGGAGTTTTTTAAATTATATAAACTAAACTATTTATTTAAATTTAATTTTTTGTTATTTTTGTAACTTTTAACAATAAATGCTGTATATCCAATATTAGCAATTGCAAAGATACCAGGAATAATTAATGAATAAGTGCAAATTATGGATAGAAATGTAAATAAAGTTATTGTTGCAACTCAAAAAATAGTATTTAAATAATATGTTTTTTCATATTTTCTTTCTTATGTTTATTTATTTTTTAGTTAGTTGGTCTACAGTTTTTTTCAAACCTTCAACAATATGCTTATGATATGTATCAATATGTTTATTTACACTTTCTTCAGTTAAAAATGTTACATATGTGATACAAAATAAAGAAAATTGATAATTGTCTTTTTGGAAATAATCAATAATTTCATCATCATTTAATTCTTGTGAAATTTTCATAACTATTGGCATCAAGACTTGTTGTTGATTTTTACGAGTCTCAACTTGAGATGCATTGGCAACAAAAAAGTTGATCGCATCTTTGATCGGATAAAACTTTGAATCTTCAATAAATTTTGAATTATCTCGACAATTTTTTAGGAAATTAATTTTGTCATCAAATGTTGGTAATAATTTATTGAATTCTACAATACATTCATCAAATGAATTTATTTTTGTCATAATTTCCCCCTTTCTTCATTAAAAATATTAATTTATATAGATTATATATGATTGAATAATTAATTTTCTATTCCAAGAAAAATATTGACATATTTCTCTAAATTTTTATAAGTTAAAAATCTTGATCCTAAAGCAATAACATTGTATTTTTTTGTATTTGCAATTCTAGCTGTTAATTTACTATAAACCAAAATTGATTTAATATTTTTCACTTTATTTGCTGCAATATTTACTCCAATACCAGAACCACAAACAACAATTCCATTACTATTTGGAGTTTCTTGCACACCTTTTGCTACTTTTATTGCGTGTTCCGCATAATTTGCAGGATCTTTACTATATGAACCCTTATCATAAACTAAATATCCTAGCCCAGTTAGATATTTTTGTAATCTTTCCCTTTCATCATAAGAAGCATGATCTCCACCGATGAAAATAATTTTATTTTTTTTATTTTCCATAATTATATTTTCCAATATTGATTTAAATTTAACAATAAAATTTAATTAATTTCCATTGTTATAATTATACATATTATGGAACAAACTACTTTATATAGAAAATATAGACCTAATTGTTTTGCCAATGTTGTTGGGCAAAAACCAATAATTAAAACTCTACAAAATTCTATTAATAGTGATTCTCTTTTCCATTCATATATATTTTTTGGTAGTCATGGTTGTGGTAAAACATCAGTTGCAAGAATCTTTGCAAAAGTTTTGAATTGTCAAAATCCAATAAATAATGATTGTTGCAACAAATGTGAAAATTGCATAAATTCTAATAATTCACTGGACATTATAGAGATAGATGCTGCTTCTAATAGTGGAGTGGATGAGATTAGAAAAATTATTGAAAATGTAGATTATTTGCCTATAAAGTTAAAAAAGAAGATCTATATTATTGATGAAGCGCACATGCTATCAAATTCAGCATGAAATGCATTATTAAAAACAATTGAAGAACCACCAAAACATGTAATTTTTATTTTTGCAACTACTGAGATAAATAAAATTCCAATGACAATTATGAGTCGTTGTCAACGTTTTGATTTTTCTAAATTAGATTTTCAAGAGATTAATAATCTTTTAGATAATGTTTGTCATCAAGAGGGCATTTTAATTTCAAATGATGCAAAATATAAAATAAATATTATGAGTAATGGATCTGCTCGTGATTGCTTATCAACTTTGCAGCAAATAAGTGATTATGCAAATAAATCAATCACAATTGATTCAATTAATGAAATTTTTGGTTTTGTTAATTTAGATGAAAAAATAAAATTTATTAATTTATTCAATACAAATCCAAATTTAATAATTTCTCAGTTATCAAAGATTACAACAAATTATTTGAATTTTGCATCTGACTTGATTGAAATTATGATGGATAAATTAACATATTTATATACAAATGATATAAACTTATTGAAAGTTCTAACTATTTCAAACATTTTTGAAATTGATCTAGATGAATCAATGTGTCAGTCTTTATTAGATTTATTTGTTTCTATTTATGAAAAAATTAAGCAATTTGATAAAGGATTATTTTATTTTCAAACTAAAATAATTAGTTTTTTGAAGAGTAATAAAATTGATAAATTAATTTCTTCTAAAGAACAAATAAAAATTGAATTACCCAAGTCATCTGATGATATTGAAGTTGAAAATCAAGATCCTAGGTCATGTTTCAAAACTAAAGTAATTATGGAAAATGACCCAAAACAAATAGCTAATAAAGAAATTAATATAGATAAACAATTTATATTTAATCAAATTGCCACAAACACTTCAACTATTAATAGAACCAAGTTTATAGAAATATTTAATAATCTTTTAGATAATGTTTGTCATCAAGAGGGCATTTTAATTTCAAATGATGCAAAATATAAAATAAATATTAT
>CAJUTA010000041.1 GCA_910589685.1 uncultured Ureaplasma sp. | reverse complement strand
TATCTAAATTTAAATTATTAAATTCATATTTTTCATTATTAATATTTTGTGTATTTTCATTATTTCCAACACTAATATATCATTTATCAATATCAGTATTATTTTCACAATCAAAATTTATTTTTTCTATTTCATCTTTTTCTCAAAAGATATCATATATATGAATTTTAATTAACTTTTCTATAGCTTGTATGCATTGATCTGATTTTCATTTAGTTGAAGCAATATTTGATGAATCTGTTCCTCCATCATTTTTATTATCTAATGTATAAATTTTATTTTTTAATAATTTAATAAAATGTGATTCTACTATACTACTAATATTTTGTTCCATTTCATTATTTGGATATACCAATACTTCATCTCATCATGATTTATTGTTATCATGTTCAAATAATCTTGCAGAAGAACCACATTTTCTTATATTTGATTTACCTACATAGATTTTTTATTTTCTTTATTTATCAAGAAATAAATAATATTTGTATTTATTTCTTGATAAATACTATCATCTATTTTTCTTAAATAATCTCTTGGTATTTTTACAATACAATGCTTTGCGTTTGGGATTTTATATTCAAAAACTTCACCATTATATTCATTAATTTCAAATGAATTTTTCATATTTTTTAATTACTAATAAAATTATACAAAATAATAAATTTATCAAATTATATTTGTTCTTTTTTGTTATTGTTATTTCACTTTTTATGATTAGGTTTTCTATGATTATTGTGATTTTTTTTGTTCTTATTTATTTGTTGGTTATTATTTGCTTTTATGGGTTCATTTTGCTTATTATTAGATTGTTGATTATTTATTTGCTTATTTTGTAGATTATTTGCAGAACCATTTATTTGATTATTATTTTGTTGTTTAGTATTTGCTTGTTTATTGTTTTTATTATTTGTATTTGAATTAGAAATTTTATTAGAATTTTGATTTCTATTATTGAAGTTATTATTTAATTGTGTATTTTTAGTCTTATCAATAATCATATTTGAATCGGAAATAACCCATGCTAATTTGTTTATTCAATCAAAATAAATTGAGATTTCATTCTTAATTGACTCTTGATCCATTTCAAAAGAATGCAATGCCACATTACAAATATTTTTAAAATTATTTGCACTATCAATAATATTTTTTCCAAGTGACTTTGCAACTTGTTGATTCTTCAAAATTTCAGAAATTTTAGTAGGATTTTTAATGTTAAATTTTCTAATTAACAAATTCTCAAAAATGCATCTCAATAAACCTAATGCACTACGAAGAGATAAGTTGAAAATGGATTTTGCCTCATTATAAATTTCTTTCAAATCATTGTCCATTTTGTAATATGGATCAGGCAAATCTATATTTTTATTATTTGCTTTTAAAGAACATTTTTTGCAATTAGAACAAATAAAAATTTCTTGCTTATTTTGATATTTAAAATTATTTATATCTTTTTGAATTATTTTAAATTTACATAATGAATTATTAGATTTGCATTTTGCTACTAAATTTATTTTGTAATGTAAAGTATCTTCATTGCAAAATGAACAATATTGTTTTAATTGATACATTTTGATATATCTTTCTTATTTTAATTATTATTTATTAGTCACCTTTTTTAATAAAAAAACACCAATCTAACCCGGTGTTTATTTTTTAAAAATGGGGCGATTAACGGGGCTCGAACCCGTGAATACCTGAGTCACAGTCAGGCGTGTTAGCCAGCTTCACCATAACCGCCATAGAATAAATAAATTATACAAAATATTATCTTTAATTGTAAGAATTTTGTAGTTTATGTTTAATGTTATTAATAATCATATTTGTAGGAAAAATAATTGCAGCTAAAATGACTGAATAAATTGGTGTTTTAAAACATTCTTTAATTACTCGTGGGACTAAATAGAACACAACCCCAAACTTAACAAGGGATGGTGGATTTATTCCATTATGAACTCATTTATAATATTCAATTGCTGAAATTGGACCTAATAAGAATGAAAAAATCACTGATGTAATCATACACATTGCACTAATTAATAAAAATGTTTGGATACGATCAGTGTGTGCGTCCTCACTACTTTTATATTTTTTTAATTTAATAAAAATGATTGTTTCAATAACTAAAAAATACACACTCAATAAAGCTAAAATTATCCATCTTAAAACTTCATTAGTTTTTTTAATCATATCAATTGTATTGTAGGAGCTACTATTCATTAAATTTTGAAAAAAACCATTATTAGTATCACTATAATAAAAAACAATAAATACACTTGCAATTATGAACATTAAAATAACAATTTGATTAAAAATTAATGTTCATTTAATTGATTTATTCCCAGATTTTAAATAGAAATAAACACTAGATATTGTTCCAACAATGAGTCCTAATAAAGGTTCTTGAATGGCATACAATCAAAATCAAACTCCATCACCAATAAGATAATTAATTGTATCAATAACTAAACCCATAAAAAACCCAATTATTGGACCAAAATACCAACCAATAATATATGTTGGTAATCATGCAAAGCTAATTGATATTCCAGTGCTGATTTTAATAACAAGGAAATTGTTTAAAATAATGCTTATTCCAATTAAACAAGCAAGAATGCTAATGCAACTAATTGATCCAAATACTTTTATAGGATAAAAAGGAAATAAGATTTTAAAAATCTTATATTTTAGTTTTTTGTTTTTGTTATTAAAATCATTTTTTATTAGAATAGTTGTGATCCAAACCCTCCGGCTCCACTTAGTTCACTTGTATCAATTTGTCCATTTCTAATTTCACTAGCATATTGAATTAGTAATTGATTTATACGTGCATTATCTTTTTTAGGATTACAAATTGAACCCACAATTACACAAATTAGTAATGTTCCGTATATACCGTAACAAACATATTGTAAAATTTGGAAAACACTAACATATCTTTTTCAAGTTTCTAAATAACTTGCATTGCTTTGTACTTTAATAAGTTCAGCTAGAAAAGCATTATATCTAAATAGTAGTATTTGTGTTTCTTGAGCAGCAAGAGCAATCACTAATAAGAATAATGTATAAAATAACATTCATCCTCAAGATAGGAAATATTTGTTATTATCATTTTTAATATTTCTAATTATTGATCAACAAATAATACCAATAATACATCCTAATAAAATTTGTTGAATTGGAACGGGACTAACAAATCCAAAAGCAACTTCTTGATTATCTTTGCTCAAAATTTTTAATTTACCATTTTGACTTAATAAAATCGCATAACTTGCAACTGATAATATAAAGACAATTATAAATAAAGCGAATGCTAAATATTTAAGAATTGGAATTATTTTTGGTTTTGAATCATAAACAAAAACTTTTCCTCTACGAATGTTTCTTTGTAAATAAATCATTGCTTGATTCTGAATTAATTGATCAGCAACATCATGCATTGTAACACCACTACGACGTAGCAACTCTTCATCACTTAATGTTTTACCAAAACTATTATCATTTGTTTTGAACAATTCTTCATTAATTGCTTGATTATCAATACTTTCTTTATTTAAATTATTAACATCATTTTCATTTTCATTAGATTTTTTAAGTTCAGATTCAATTTGATCAAAACTACTGCCTAATGTATTCAATACATATACATTTAAATAATTGATTGTATCTTTAATATCTGTCAAATTTTGGTATGAACTTTCACTATCATCAAATTTTAAATTTTTATTTGTTATTTGGCGAAAAGCTTGAGTATAGTGACTAATATTTTTAGAGTCTAAATTGTAGTGTAATGTTATAAAATTTATAATTCCAATAACTTTAGTTAATATTTTTTGGAAATTTTCATCTTTTCGCAATAGATCAATTGTTTGAGATGATAAAAAGATGATATCTACCTTTTTTGTAGCATCATCATAGATGCTTTGAATTTCATCTGAAATCTTTTTTGTCATTTTAAATCCTCAATAACTATAATTTTAATAAAAAATATTTCAAACTTTTATTTTTATCAATTAAACTTAATTTTATTTTTATATCTAGTTGATATAGTTCATCACAAATTTGATTTAATTCTTCCAAACTAATGTTTTTTAGCAAAATATTATTTTTTGTTAATATAAATTGATTTGCTTTCATAACTTCACAAATTTGATTTAGTGAGTATCCCATTTTAATCAAATTTTTTTGCATAACTAACTTCATTAATTGACTAGCCAAAATTTGAATTAATGCATATTCATCATAATTTTTCTTAATTAATGAATCATAAAGTTTAAGAATGTTTTTTTTGTCTTTTTTTAAAATTAAATTAACTAAATCAAAAACATTAGATGATTGTCAATCACAAATTAATTTATCAATAAGAGATTCATTTATATTTGTTGTATTAACTAATTTACTTAATTCCAAATTTATAACATTTGCATCGCATATTAATTTAGAACTTATTTTTTGAATTAATTGATTACTAATAGAAATGTTAAATTCTTTTAATTTATTTTCAATGTAATAGGTGATATTATTTTGATTTATTCCATCTATATTAATTATTTCAATATTCTTTAGAAATTCTTTTATCTCTCGTGCAGAACTAATTCTTGCATTTGTAATAAAATATATTGTTTCATCAATATTTAATAATTGTTCTAATATTTTTTGATTTTGTTTGAATGCATCAAGATTTGCAAAAACTTCATCATTTTTTATAACTTTTATATCATCATTTTCAAATATCTTAATTTGATTAATATCAATTAGGATGTTGTAAATTGAATTGTAATATTTTATAGAATCTTTTTTATTTTGCAGCTCATTTAATAATGTATTGTTAAGTAAAAAAGAATCTTCACTTTTAATTAATTTAATCATTTGAATTAATTATAAACAAAAAAATATTTGCTCTTATAAAGCAAATATTTATTAAAACAACATATTCATTTAAAATTGCATAATAAGTTAGAAAGGACAACAGAACAAATTCAAATAAAGGAGAGAAATTATGAATTTAATCAAATACTAAAAAGAAAAACAGAAAGAGAAAATGAGAAACTTATTAATAATATTTTGAAAACAACAAAACAAAAAAAGAAAAGGAACTTATGTACTTTAATTACTATAAAATCAAAAACCAAAAATTACTTTATAGTAGTAAAAATATATGGATAAACAAACATTAAAAATAAATTATTCAATATGCAATTTTAAATAAAATTAATATAAAAACAAATCGTCTTTAATATTTTAAAGACCATAAAATATTATATCTAAAAATATATAAATTAATACTAAAAAATCTAGGAATTAAATATTTCCTAGATTTTTTTATAACTAATAAACTAAACTATTTATCAATGATTATTTAGATGATTTAGCTTTAGAAGATGATTTAGCAGTAGTTTTTTTAGAAACTATTTTTTTACTAGATGAACTAGTAGATACTTCTTTTGTAATTTCTTTAGAATCTCTAGCCATATCATCAGCTTCATCAGATAATTCACTATTGTTAATCATTTTAATTTGTTCAGCTGTTAATTCTTTTTGTCCTAATGCTTGACATTCTCAATTTTCAAGTACAACACGACGACTAATCATCAAGTTTTCTAGAACTTCTTTTTTCAAAGAATGTCCTTTAATTTCAGCCATAATTTTAGCATTTTCTAAATCAGCACGTTCTAATGAACCATATTTAGATTTATTTACAGCATTTTCAATGTAAATTGGAGCAATCATTAATGCAATAAATAATAACAAGATTACTACTTTCATAATACGTGATACTAATACATCAGTACCAATATTTTGAATTTGGTAAACCATGAATAAATCAGCAATTGGTTCAAAGAATGTAAAGAATAATGAAATTGAAACAAGAAGAATACTACTAATTGCCATTGGAACAAAATATTTAGTTTTTTCAACTTTAATTGCATTTGTTTTACGGTTACGTAATGCACCAGCAATAGCAAACACAATAAATGCAAATGCTAATACAGATACTCATGTAGACATTAAGTCAGCAAATGAATATAATTCACCAACTCCTTGTCCATATCCTGTTCCGTATCCAACAGCATCAATATATCCTAATCCACCAACAATACAGAAAATAATAATAATTGGTAATGATAATACTAAGTTGTAAATAATACCAACAATTGGATATTTTTTGTTAATTTTTGGTGCTAATTTTTTACTAAATGGTACTTCATTACTTAAGATTAAGTCTTCAACAAAACGAGTTGATCAAAGAGCAAAACCATTAATGATTCCTAATACACCAATACCAATTAATAATTGGAATAAACCATATAGTCAGCTAAGACCTTTAGCCTTTAAGAAGTCTTGGAATCCGAATGGACCACCATCAGCTGAACCTAATGACATTGCAACAGCAATGATAATGTAAATTACTGTAACAAGAGCAAGTCCAAATAACAATGCTAATGGAGTTTTCTTTGGTTCTTTCATTTCTGATTGTAAACCAGCTGCTACATAGAATCCATCATATGCAAAGAAAATAGCAGCAATTGCAATAAACATTCCAAATCCTGGAGTTAATTTTGCAAAACTAAATGTGTCTGCAGTTGCACCAGGTGTAGTAGGAGCTACTAATCCTGGTTTAACTGATGAACTAACAATATTTCCACCATTTTCAGCAAATGCTCAGAAACCCAAAACAATTGCTAATACTAATGGAATAAATTTAACTGATGTAATAATTCAGTTTTGAATGTTTCCAGCTTTTGAAGAAAAACCACAAACAACAATAAAATAAACTGACATTACAATAGTGATAGCCATCATAATGGCTCATCCACCATTACCTATATTGGCATCTCTACCAATAAATCCTGCAATACCATCTTGAATTGACATAATCACATATAATGGCATAAAGAAATAAGTTAATGGTAGATATATATAAACCATGAAATTCTTACATGCTTTATAAACTACTTTGCTATTAAAAGTTTGTGATCAACCAATCATAGAAAGGTTGTCATTACGTGCACTGGCAATTTCAACTAATGCAAGAGCCATAGCAATTACTGCAAATGCAGCAATTAATCACGTAAAAATCGCAAGAATTAACGAATTACCAGTGTTACCTAAAACACCACCAGCTTTAAAGAAAATACCAGCTCCAATACATGAACCTACAGCAATCATCATTGCTGAGAAGAAACCGATTTTTTTCTTCATTGGAGCATTCGCTAGTCCTTCCGAACTTTGTTTAGCTTGCTTTTGTAAAGCGTTTTCGCTAGACATAAGCATCTCCTCTAAAAATAAAAAATTAATAATTAAGAATAAACAATTATTCCAATTATTAATTTTACTTTAAATAAATATATAAATTAATTTAGTTTTATATTTTTTAATTAATATGTTGAATGACGAGCT
>CAJUTA010000040.1 GCA_910589685.1 uncultured Ureaplasma sp. | reverse complement strand
CAGTACCTGTATTTCCTTCATTTGCTGCAAAAGCAAAACGACCAATAGTAGTTAATGATGCAGGTAATTTAACTGTTGTTAAACTTGTACAATTATTGAAAGCAAGATCAGAAATTCTAACTAGTTTTACTAATATCTTGAAATTTTAAATATTTCATATTCTTAATAAATAAGTAAATTTTTAATCTACAACTTAAATATATTTTCATATTAAAAAATAATTTGTATTTTTTAATTTTTATGTTTATCATAAAATATTTTATATGAATAAAGATTATAATGCAGATAATATAAAGGTTCTTGAAGGATTAGAACCTGTCAGAAAACGTCCAGGTATGTATATTGGTTCAACTGATATACGAGGATTACATCACTTGTTATGAGAATTATTAGATAACTCAATTGATGAAGTTATGGCAGGTTTTGCTAATAAAATTATCATTACACTTCATTCAAATAATATTGTTAGTATTGAAGATAATGGTCGAGGTATTCCAATAGATATTAATAAAAACACAGGTTTATCAGGGGTTGAAACTGTTTTTACTGTTTTACATGCAGGTGGAAAATTTGATGATTCTGTATATAAAACGTCAGGTGGATTGCATGGAGTAGGTTCTTCTGTTGTAAATGCATTAAGTGATTTAGTGATATGTCAAGTTAGTAGAAATAGTAAAAAATATGAAGCCAAATTTGCTAGTGGTGGAAAAATTATTCAGCATCTGAAAGAAATAGGAACAACAAATAAAACAGGAACAAAAATTCTATTTCATCCTGATCCAATTATTTTTGGTGATTTAAAATTTGATGAAAAGATTATTCGTGAACGTTTATTGGAATCTTCATTTCTTTTTAATAATTTATTGATTGAATTTAGAATTGATGAAAATAAAACTAGTAAAACATTTCAATCATCAAATGGTTTAAATGATTTTATTCAACATCTTAATAAATCATTTAAAACAATTTCTCCAATAATACAATTCAAAAATGATCAATACTTGATTCCTGTCAATGTTGCTTTTCAATATACAAATGAAATTAATGATTTAGTTGTATCTTTTGCAAACAGTGTAAAAACTATTGAAGGAGGTTCTCATGTTAATGGTTTTAAATCAGGGTTATTAACTGTTTTTAATAATTTTGCTTTTAATAACAAATTATTAAAAGATAAAGATTCTCCACTAGATCAAGATGATATATCAGAAGGATTAACCGCTGTTGTGTCTGTTAATGTACCCGAAAAGTTGATAAATTATGAGGGTCAAACAAAAAATAAATTATTCACTAAAGAAGCAAATGAAATTTCAAAGAAAGCTACAATTGAGAATTTAAGTCTTTGATTAGAAAAAAATAAATCACTTGGTATTGAATTAATTAAAACAATCATTCATAATCGTGATTTAAAAATATCAGCTCGTAAAACAAGAGAAAGCTTAAAAAAAACAAAAGGCAAACAAGCGGAGAGAATTTTAAGTTCAAAATTGACTCCAGCATTGTCACATAATTCTATTGAAAACGAATTATTCTTGGTTGAAGGAGATTCAGCGGGTGGCTCAGCAAAACTAGGTCGTGATAAATCCCATCAAGCAATTTTACCTTTAAAAGGTAAAGTTATTAATGTTGAAAAATCTAAATTAAGCGATGTTTTAAAAAATGATGAAATCGGAACAATCATTACTTGCTTGGGTACAGGAATTGAGCGTAATTTTAATTTAGATAAATTGAAATACAACAAAATTATTATTATGACTGATGCTGATGTTGACGGATCTCACATTCAAGTATTATTATTAACAATGTTTTTTAGATTTATGCGACCACTTATAGAAAATGGTAATATTTATTTAGCAATGCCACCATTATATAAAATTTCTAAAAAATCTAATCCAAATCAATTTAGTTATGCTTGGGATGAAATGGAATTAGAAAGATTGAGACAAGAATATAAAAATTATGAAATTCAACGTTATAAAGGATTAGGTGAAATGAATCCTGAACAACTTTGAGAAACAACAATGAATCCTAAAACTAGAAAATTATTACAAATAAAAATTGATGATATTGTTATTGCTAATGAACAAATTAACACATTAATGGGTGAAGATAGTTCATTACGTAAAGTTTGAATTGATGAAAATATAAATTTTGAATATGAAGAATAATATGGATAAATTTAATTCAGAAGTAATTAACAAACCACTTGCTAATATAGTTGGTGAATGTTTTGCTCGTTATGCAAAATATATTATTCAAGATCGTGCTTTGCCAGATATCCGTGATGGACTCAAACCAGTTCAACGAAGAATTTTATATGCAATGAATGAATTGGGTTTAAACTATGATAAACCATATAAAAAATCAGCTCGTACCGTTGGTGAAGTAATTGGTAAATATCATCCACATGGAGATTCATCAATTTATGAAGCAATGGTTAGAATGTCTCAAAATTGAAAGAATAATATACCATTATTAGACATGCATGGTAATAATGGTTCTATTGATGGTGATAGTGCAGCTGCTATGCGTTATACAGAATGTCGTTTATCACGAGTAGCAAATTTGATGTTAGACAATATTAAGTCTGATACAGTTGATTTTGCACTTAACTTCGATGATTCTGAAAAAGAACCAACTATTTTGCCATCATTATTTCCTAATTTATTAATAAATGGTGCTGTTGGAATTGCTGCTGGATATGCTACAAATATTCCAACATTTAATCCAAATGAAGTTTTTGATTGTGCAATCGAATTAATAAATAATGAAAATTTAACAATTGAAGATATTCTAAAAATTGTTCCAGGTCCTGATTTTCCAACTGGAGCAATAATTGAAAACAAACAAGGAATTGTTGATTTTTATAACACTGGAAAAGGTAAGTTCTTTATCACTTCAAAATTTGAAATAATTAATGATTCTAAATTAAATCAAATAATCATCACAGAAATTCCTTATGATACTAATAAATCACAAATTGTTAAAGAAATAAATGATATTATTTTTGATGAAAAAATTAGTGGAATTATTAGTGTTAAAGATTTATCTGACAAAGATGGAATACGAATAGTAATTGATTGTAAAAAAGATAAAAATATTTCAACAATTAAAAACTACTTATTTAAAAATACTCATTTGCAAATTAATTATTCTGCTAATTTTGTTGCAATTGTTAATCGTAAACCAAAATTATTAAATATTTTAGATGTGTTTAAAAACTATTTAGAATATGCATTATTAATTCAATTAAGAATTGCAGAATTTGATTTAAAAAAAGCAAATCAAAGATATGAAATTGTTAAAGGTTTAATTATTGCAACTAATCATATTTCTGAAGTTATTGAAATTATTAGATCAAGTGATTCAAAACAAAATGCAGAAGAAAATTTAATTAATCGATTTTGTTTCACAAAAATTCAGGCTGAAGCTATTACTAATTTACGTTTATATCGCTTGTCAAAAACTGATATTACACAATTCCTTGATGAAGCCAGTCGTCTAGAACACTATATTAACGAATTACAATTATTAATTAATTCTCAAGATTTGCAAAAAATATCTTTAAAGCAAAAACTTTTAGAATATAAAAAACAATTTGGTTATGATAGAAAAACTCAAATTTCTAATCAAATTAGTGATTTAAATGTTGATGTAATGGAAACAATTGAAATCCAAAAAGTTTATTTATTTGCTAGTCGTGATGGATATTTAAAAACTATAAGTGACAAAACATTTGAATCAAATAGTTTTTCTGAAATTGGTCATAACAAGTATGATTTTGTTTTTTATGCTAAAAAATGTATGAATAATGAAATATTATTAGTTGTTACAAAATTTGGTAAAGTTATTCAAATTCCAATATACAAAATAAAAACATATCGTTGAAAAGAGATTGGTGAATTTATTGGGAATTTTGTTAGTTTTAGTCCATCAGACAAAATTATTTATTGCGACATCATTTCATCAAATGTTGATAACAAAGAATTATTCTTTATTACAAAATTTGGATATTGTAAGAGAACAAATTTATCAGAATTCAATATTTCACCACAGTCTAAACAAGTTTTAGGAATTAAACTAAAACAAGATGATGAATTAATAAATTCTTGTTTAATTGACTCAAATGAAAAATATTTGATTTCATTAACAAACAATAATGTTAAAGGTTACTCATTTGATATTGGTGATGTTCCTATATTACAAAGATCAGCAAGTGGAATTAAAACAATGAAATTAAAAGATGATGAATTTTTATTGTCATCTATATTAAGTAAAGATTTAGATTCAGAATGTTGTCTAGTTTTTCAAGATGAAATATTTACTATTTCAATGAAAAAATTTGTTACATTAAATCGAAATTCATCTGGAAAACAATTATTAAAATGTGAAAATAAACATTTAATTAATGTTTTTGCTATTAATAAAAGTTCTGTCTTAACTTATATGAATCACGATAATACTTTTGCTGAATTAATTATTGCAAATTACAAAATTACAAGAGAAAGAATTATTTTTGATATTTTAGATGCAAGTATCAATTTAGCATATTCAAATAATAGATATAATGATTTACCAAATACCGGTATATTTGAGAATATAAAATAATGAAATTATTAGATATTAAATTATTAAATTATTTTCGACCAAGTTTATTTGTCAACAATATTAATGACATTATTGTTGATGATTTGTATAATCGTGGCTTTAGAATGGTGATATGTGACTTAGATAATACATTGGTTCCACATTTCACAAAGTTTCCTACAAAAATGGCGCTTGATTTTGTTAAAAAAATTAGAAGTCAAGGAATAATTTTTGTAGTAGTCTCAAATAATACAAAAAAAAGAGTAACAAGATTTTGTGAACTTTTAAAACCTGATGATTTTGTTTATAGTGCAAGGAAACCATTTTTAAAAAAGACAAGTCAAATTATTCGAAAGTATAATATTAGTTGTGATGATATTTTGTTTATTGGTGATCAAGTAATCACTGATATATGAATTAGTAATAGATTGCAATGTAAATCAATACTAACACTCCCATTAGTTGATTCAATTGGTAAAAATACAAATTTTTTTGTTAATTTAATTGATAAATATATCTATCGTTATTTACAACATAATAATTTGTTAAATAGCAAAAAGGAACTAGAAAATAACGAATCATATGAATTACTCTAATTTAAAGTGTCTTTATTGTAATAAATTATTGACAAATAAAGTTGATGATATTGGATTTACAAAAAATGTTAATCCTGATAAACCAATTTGCCAACGTTGTTTTCGTTTGCTTAATTATAATGAATTAAATAATACAAATGATATTAGCGATTTAATTGATAATCAATTACAAAAAATAGATTTTTCAATGAATAATGTGATTGCTAATGTTTTAGATGTTACAAATTTAGATAATTCAATTTATTATGATCTTGTACAATATCAAGATAAAATTATATTTTTTGTTAACAAAGTAGATTATTTACCTTTATCTTGTAATTGGGAAAATGTTTTAGAATTTATTAGCCAGAAACTAATTAGTGCAGGGTTTTGTAATCCTAAAGTTTTATTAGTTTCAATTAACAATAAATCATCAATAAAACGTTTATATAAATATTTATGTTCAAATTATGCATTTAAGAAAATTTTATTTTTGGGTAAGACAAATATAGGAAAGTCTAGTTTGATTAATTCATTGTGCAAATTAGATGGATTAGAACCAAAATTATTAATTAGTTCATACACAAACACAACAATTAATTTGAAACAATTTAAACTTAAAAAATTTACAATAATTGACAGTCCTGGTTTAATTGATGAATCAAACGTTTGTAATTATTTAGATTCAAAAAATATTAAAAAATTGATTCTAAATAAACAAATTAGACCAAAAAATTATTTTTTGAATATTGATCAAACAATAATGATTGAAAAAATTGCATTTCTATCTTATGTTTGTGGAAGAAAAACAAATTTTACATTTTATTTTTCAAATGAAGTCAAATTGAACAGAATAAAGACAATTAATTTAGAAAAAAATTTATTAAATCAAAATGATTCAATTAAATATATTGAATACAAAAATAATCCGGATTGAATTGAGTATGAATTTAAATTAGATGAACATAAAAAATACAATTTATCAATTGTTGGTCTCGGCTTAATTAGTATAAATTTTGGAGCACAATTAGTTAAAATTAAAGTAAGAAAAAATATAGGAGTGTTCTTGAATGAATTTGCCATCATTTAAAATTCTAATTTTTGGTGGAACATTTAATCCAATTCATTATGGACATTTAAATATTTTGAATTGTGCTCAAGAAAAAATAAACCCTGATTTGACTATTGTTATTCCAACTGGAAAAACTTCTTATAAAGAAAAATACCCAATTAGTTCTATTGATCGTCTTAATATGCTAAAAATAGCATTTAGTGGATATAAAAAATTAATAATTTCAGATTTAGAAATTAAAAATGATTTTGATTCATATACATTTAATACAATTAATGAATTAAAAAAGCAATATTTAAATGCGAAATTTTATTTATTAATTGGAAGTGATCAATGAAATGAATTGGATACTTGATACAAATATAATGAATTAGCTATGCAAGTTAAATTTGTTGTAGCAAATAGAAACAATTTAAAATTAAAAAAATATCTTGATTTTAAACCAATCATTTTGAACAATGAATGTTTGAATATAAGTTCAACAAAATTAAGAAAATTTGTTAAAAAGTATGAAATTCCTTATTCTGTTTTGGAATATATTAATGATAATGGCCTATATGCAATTCAAAGAATTGAATCTTTAATGTCAAATCATCGTTTTTCTCACTCATTGCGTGTCGCTCAATATGCTCAAAAATTGATGATGATTCATGATCAATGTCAAGCAAATTTAGCATTTTCAGCAGGTATTTATCATGATATTGCAAAAGAAATGCCATTATTAGAACAAGAAACAATTGCTATGAATATTTTAGGTATATATGACTATAAACATCCTAAATTACTACATGGATATATTGGATCTTATCTATTACAAAGTAATTTTTGTTTTTCAAATAATAAAATTTTGAATGCAATTGCAAGACACACTAAGCCATTTGATTATTTTTTAGATAAACCTGATTTATTAACAAAAGTGCTTTATTTAGCAGATAAATTAGAACCAAATCGCACAAATGATGATGTTTTTGGTTCAGATATTGAATACTATAGAAATTTAGCTGAAACTAATATAGATCAATGTTTTGATGAATTATATAATCACTTGCAATATTATTTATCAAATTTATCAAAAAAATAATTTTTTAAATCAAAAATATTTCATTTTATTTTGTCTAAAATAATTTATTTTTTTATAGAAATAATATATAATTATTTTGGTTTTTCTATTTTTAAGATTGCTGATACACCAATATTAGTTGTCGGGTTATCAGGTAACTTATTTATAGTAATCCGATTGATTCGTAACAAGAAAATCGTTACAAGGAGGCAACTAAATAAAATGAATCAAGGATTAAGAATAAAGCTTTATTCATATGACCATAAATTATTAGACCAATCAATTAAAAAAATAATTGAAGTTGCAAAGTCAACTAATGCTGAAATTAAAGGTCCTATTCCATTACCAACAAAAACAGAAATTTTTACAATTCTGCGTTCTCCACATGTTAACAAATCAAGTCGTGAACAATTTGAACGTCGTATTCACAAACGTTTATTAATTATTTCTAATGTTAAACAAGAAACGATGGATAAATT
>CAJUTA010000039.1 GCA_910589685.1 uncultured Ureaplasma sp. | reverse complement strand
TAAATGGATAGATACGATTACCACGTTGACGATAAATAATTTGTCCTGCTTTAGCATATTGGCCATCAGCTAATTTAGCACCAAGATATTTAGGATTTGAATCACGACCATTTTTAGTTGACCCCACACCTTTTTTACTAGCAAAGTATTGTAAATTTGTATAAAATTTTATTTTCATAATATTTCCTAATTTAATAAATAATTATGTTCATTCAAACTAATGTATTGCAAGTATTCATCATGCATTAAAGCATTAAGTTGAATTTTTAATAAATTTAACAAAGAATCTATTTTGTTCTTGTTTTCTTTGACTTTTATAAAGTTTTCTTTAACTTCGATTTCACATTGTTCATCCTGGAATCAATTTAAGGCTCCAAAGATAATAGCACTTACTCCAGCACAAACTAAATCATGATTATATTTTGCACTATTTGCATGCCCTTGACAAGTAAAACCATTTTTATAAAAATCAATTTTAATCACAATTATTCTTTAATTTCTTTAATACTTAACTTAGTATACATTTGACGGTGTCCAGCACGTTTATAATGGTGTTTTTTAGATTTGAATTTAATAACTCTAATTTTCTTTTGTTTTCCATGTTTTTCAACAGTAGCAATAACTGATGCATTAGCTACAAATGGATTTCCAATTTTGTTAGATGTCATTAAAATTTCTTCAAATTTAATATCTTTTCCGATGTCAACAGGTAATTTTTCAACATAAATCGCATCACCAACACTAACTTTATATTGTTTTCCACCAGTTTGCAAAACAGCAAACATAGGTATATACCTCCATATTTCGCTTTTAATGGTGTTTTAAAAAAACTTATAACCATTGAAAATGCGTATTTAATGCTATTGAATAATAGCAAAAATAATTTTACTAAAAAATATTAAATTTCTAAACTAACGATTTTATTTTTAACAACAACTTTGCTTTTAATAGGGCTATTACTAATAAATTTTTGAACTTTTTCTGATTGTAATGCTTTTTTCTATAATTATTCTTCATTAGTATCATTTTCAACTTCAATAATATCACGAGGTTTTTTATTTATAACAACTGGAATTTTTACAATTTGTTCAATAACTTTACTTGGATCATATTTTGGTCAAGTCATAAAGTTAACAGAACCACTATTTGGTTGTAACAATTGATTTAATTCTTCTCCTAAGAATGGAGCAAAACATCATAAAACAATTGTGAAATTTTTCATAATTTCAATATTGAATTCTTTTAATTTATAAACAGAATTAATAAAAATCATCATTTCTGAAATTGCTGTATTAAATTGATAATTTTCAATTTGTTCACTAACTTTTTTAAGCATTTTGTTATATGAAACAATTAACTCATTTGATGATTCTGAAATTAAATTTTCAACTTTAAAATTATTTTCTTGATAATTAAAGTATAAACGATAAACACGGTCTAATCATTTACGTACACCATCTAATGCGTTATCATTTCATGGCATAGAGGATGTGAATGGACCCATAAACATTTCATACATACGCAATGCATCTGCTCCGTAAGCATCAACTACATCATCGACACTAATAATGTTTCCTTTGGACTTAGACATTTTTTCGCCATTAGGACCTAAAATGATTCCTTGATTAATCATTTTAAAGAATGGTTCTTTTGTTGGAACTACTCCAATATCATATAAAAATCTATGTCAGAATCGAGCATATAGTAAGTGTAAAACTGCATGTTCTTGACCCCCAACATATACATCAACTGGTAATCATCGTTTTAATCTTTGCTTTGCTTCCTCACTATTCAATGGAACATAAGAATTGTCATCATTATTTTTTAATATATAACCGATGTAGTATCAACAAGATCCAGCTCATTGTGGCATTGTGTTTGTATCACGTAAATATTTTTTACCATCAATTGTTACATTTAATCATTCTTTGGCATTTTTTAATGGACTTTCACCGTCACCAGATGGTTTAAATTCTTTTAATTCTGGTAATAATAATGGCAAATTATTTTCAATAATAATATTAAAATTTTCATCAAACAAAACTGGGAATGGTTCACCTCAATAACGTTGTCTACTAAAAATTCAATCACGTAATTTGTATGAAACATTCTTTTTAGCGTTATTTTTTTCTTCTAATTTTTCTACAATTTTTTTAATTGCATCATTATTAGATAAACCATTTAAAAAATCACTATTGATGTGTTTACCTTCACCTTCAAATGGTAATGGTTGCCCTTCAATCACTTGTTTAATTGGTAAATTCGCAAATTGAGCAAATTCGTAATCATTTTCATTATGACCTGGAACGCCCATAATAGCTCCAGTTCCAACTTCATTTAGAACAAATGAACTTACATAAATTGGAATTTGTTCATTAGTGATTGGATTAATACAATAGCTACCTGTAAAAATTCCACTTTTTGTTTTATTAATTTTTAAATCACGATCACTTAAATTTTGACATTTTTCAATATATTGTTGAACTAGTTCTAAATTTTCTTTTGTTGTAAGAACATTTATCAATGGATGATTAGGTGAAATCGCTATAAAACTTACTCCAAAAATTGTGTCTGGTCTAGTTGTAAAAATTTTAATTTTTTCTTGACTATTATCAACATCAAAATTAATTTCTCAACCAACCATTTTTCCAATTCAATTAGTTTGTAAACTCTTTAGACTTTTTGGTCAATCTATTTCATCTAATCCTTCAATAAGCTTGTCAGCATAAGCAGTAATTTTCAAAACTCATTGACGCATTTTTCTTCTTGTAACCGGAAAATTACCTCGTTCACTTACACGATTACCATCTTTATCAATTAAAACTTCTTCATTTGCAAGTGCAGTTCCTAATCCTTCACATCAATTAACATCAATATCACGAATTTCTGCTAAACCATTTTTATATAATTGAATAAAAATTCATTGTGTTCATTGAAAAAAATTTGGATCTGTAGTATCAATATCCTTACTATAGTCATAATTTAGACCAATTCTTTTCAATTGTTGCTTGAATTTTTCAATATTAATTTGAGTGAATTCTGCAGGATGGTTACCTGTTTGCAAAGCATATTGTTCTGCAGGTAATCCAAATGCATCTCATCCCATTGGGTGCAATACATTAAAGCCATTTAAAGTTTTATAACGACTAACAATATCTGTACCTGTAAATCCTTTTGGATGGCCGACATGTAAACCTTTTCCAGAAGGATAAACACACATATCTAAAATATAAAATTTTTTCTTATCTAATTCATCTTTGAATTTATAAGTTTGATTTTCTTCTCAATATTTAAGTCATTTCTTTTCTAATTCATTATGGTTATACATATTTATAATTTCTTTCATTCATTATTAGTAAAGTGTGGATCAATTATATTAATGTGATCATAGTAAAGTATTCCATTTAAATGATCAATTTCATGTTGAAGGACTATTGCACGATATCCACTGGCCTTAATTACTATTTCTTTGTTATTAAACATATCAAAAGCTTTTACTTCTATTTCACTTATTCTAGGAACGATACCTGAATGGTCATTTGGAACAGATAAGCAACCTTCACCACCACTTAAATAAGTTATTTCATCACTTTTTTTAGTAATTTCTGGATTTGCTAAACATCAATGAACTTCTTTGCCAAATTCATCATCAAAATGCAAATAAATAACTTGCTTAAGTCATCCAACTTGGTTTGCAGCAATTGCCACTCCTGGACGAATATTATATTTATAAGCAAGATCATCATATGATGCATCAACATATGCAATCATTTTGTCTAGGAATTGTTGATCTTCATCATTAAGTGGAAATTTACAAATTTGAGCTTTTGTCCGAATGATTGGATCATCATCTCTAACTATTCAAGACATTGATGGAGAAAGTTTTTTCATATAGTATTTATACCTTTAAAAATAATTTAATTATATAAGAACATATTGATAACTAATGCTAATTAGTTGTTATAAAATTACACTTAATAATTAGATATAATTATTTTTAGTTTAAATGATTCATATTGGAGATTTTGAATGATTAAAGAAATTTCATTAAAAAATTTTTTATCTTATGATGATCAAATAGTTAAATTTAATAAAAATATGAATTGTTTTTTTGGATTAAATGGAGCTGGAAAAAGTAATTTAATTGAGATTATAAATTTTCTCAAAAATGATGTAAATTATGATAATTTTGCAAATATAAAAAAGAAAAAAGAAGAAAAAAATATCAATATTTCAATTACTTTAGAAAAAGATATTGAAATATTGAATGAAATTTTTGAAAGTATTGAAAAAATTAACGGTTTACCAAAAATAGAAATTGATAATAAAAAAAATTATGAAATAAAAATTTCAAAAATATTATTTGATAATCAAGATGTTAATTATGAAATCGCAATAAATGATTTATTTAAAAAAAATAATGATATTAGTAATTCTCTTGATGAAAAAAAAAATATACATTTTTCTATTTTATTTTCAAAAAAACAATTGACAAATCAATATAATAGCGGATTATATGAAAGTTATTTAACTATAACAATTGATTCACAAGAATTTAAAATACAAAACTATAATTTTAATGATTTGATAAAAAAAATATTTAATAAGTTTATAATTTGAAAACCAAAAAAATTTGAATTCATAGAATCAATAAAAATAAATAATATTGAAGATTTGTATAAAGAATATTCATTTTTATTTAATATATTTAATGCTCATGACAAAGAAAATAATACAATTTTTTCTAAAACTAATATCGGGAAATTAGATTACAATGAATGTGAAAACATTAGCAATCAAATTACAGATTTTTTAAATGAAAAAATTGAAAAAATATGACCAGAATTTTCTAAAGAAAAGAAAATAATAATTAGAATAAATTCAGAAAATAAACAAATAAATTTAAGCGTAAAATCTAACAATAAAAATGTTTATGATCAAAATGTATTGAAAAAAGAATCTGATGGAATAAATCAATTTTTATCAATAATATTAAGATTTTGTTTTGTTGAATTTGATAATTTATATGTTTTTATTGATGAACCTGAAACTCACTTACATTTAGGTGCAATAGACTATTTATTTAAAGAATTATTAAATTTATCAAAAAAGTATAATTTATTTATATTCACACATTCTCCCGAATTTTTTAATTTAAATTTAAATTATTTAGATAATTTTTATATTGAATCAAAAATAGAAAATCAAAATATTAGAAAATCAAAAATTCATAATATAAATCAAGAATTTCTAAATAAATTTAATTCATACAATGAATTATTCAAATTTATTTTTGGAAAAAATATTATTTGAAACAATGCATTTTTTAAAAATATAGTATTTGTAGAAGGATATACTGATCAAAAAATTTTTAATAAATTATCATTAATGTACAAAAAAGATATTTTATTTTTGCCAATTAATGGTGGAAATTCTTTAGTTATGATTAATTTATATAAAGAATTATTTTCATGAGATGATAAAAACTTATCAAACTTTTTACTTATAGTTGACAAAGATAAAGGCGGAGATGAAATAATTGAAAAAATTAAAAATGATAATATAGAAATTTGCTGTTACAGAAAAATAAATGAATTTTATGAAAATAATATTGAAATAAAAAACTTAGAAGATTATTGCTTAAATTGTATAAAAAATGAAGAAAGTAAAATTGAATATGAAAATAAAAAGAAAAATGAAAAATCTAGTTATTTCTTAAAATTAATTAATGATAATTTTGAAAAAAGAAATAATAATAATAATATTGATTTCAATAAATTAGAACAATTTATTGAAAATATAAATAATTGAATAAATAATTCTATAGAAAACAAACAATAAATTATTAAGGATGCAATATGAAAAAAAAAATAACTTATATAAGTCTATTTAGTAGTGCTGGAATAGGGTGCTATGGTTTTAAAGAAGAAAAATTTGATTGTATTGCAACTGTAGAAATAATAAAAAGAAGATTAGAAATACAAAAAATAAATAATAAATGTAAATATGAATCTGGATATATTAATGATGATATAACATTGGAATCTACAAAATCTAAAATAAAAAATGAAATAAATTTTTGATATAAAAATGAAAATATAAATGAACTAGATGTACTAATAGCTACTCCGCCATGTCAAGGAATGAGTACAGCTAATTCTAAAAAAAATAATAAAGATATTATTAGAAATTCATTAGTAGTTGAATCAATTAAACTTATAAATGATTTGAAACCAAATTTTTTTGTTTTAGAAAATGTTCCAGCATTCATGAAAACTGATTGCATTTCTGAAAATAAAAAATACAAAATTGGAGAATATATTTATAAAAAATTATCATCAAATTATTCAATTTATCATGATGTTATAAATTTTAAAGATTACGGTGTTCCTTCTAGTAGAAAACGTTGTTTAGTGATTGGTGTTAAAAATAATTTATCTAATTTCGTAACACCAATTGAATTATTTCCTAATTATGAATCAAAACAAAAAACATTAAGAGATACAATTTTTGATTTGCCACGTTTAAAAAATATGGGAGAAATTTGTAATGATGATATTTTGCATTTTTTTAGAAAATATGATGAAAAAATGCGAAATTGAATAACAAATTTATCTCCAGGAATGAGCGCTTATGAAAATATTGATAAAAATAATATTCCTCATAAAGTAGTAAATGGTGAAATTATTTTAAATAAAAATAAAATGGGTGGTAAATATAAAAGACAAGAATGAGATATTGTAGCACCTTGCATTCATACTAGAAATGATCAATTAGCAAGTCAAAATACTATTCATCCAGAAGATGATAGAGTTTTTAGTATCAGAGAATTAATGATTTTTATGACAATACCTAGTACATTTAAATGATTTAAAGAATCATTAGATGATCTTAATAAGTTACCATTAATTAAAAAGAGTAATTTCTTAAAAATGCATGAAATAAATATTAGACAAGTTATTGGCGAAGCTGTTCCTACACTAATATTTAAAAAAATTGCAAAAAATATTAAAAATTTTATTGATAATATTGATGAAATTAAATTAATAGAACAATTGGAATTGAATAATCCCAATAAATTAAAAAATGAAGCTTTCTATACAAATAAATTTATAATAAATGAAATTATCAAGAAAATACCGGATTTTTCTAATAAAGATGAAATCAATATTTTAGAACCATCTGTTGGATTAGGATCATTCTTATTTTTATTATTTAAAAAATATGAAAAAATTAAAAAAGTAAATCTTGATGTTATAGATATAGATTCTAAAACATTAGATAACTTGAAATCAATATTAAAGGGGAAAATACCAAGTAATTTTAATATTAAATATTACAATGATGATTTCTTGTTAAAAAAAATAGACAAAAAATATGATTTAGTTATTGGAAATCCTCCATTTAAAAAAATAGTTGGATCAAACTATATAAGAGAAATTTCAAATATCTTTGGAAAATATAATGATAAAAATATAATTACTTATTTTTTATTAAAATGTAAAAAAATTTCAGATAATTTTTCTTTAGTTTTGCCAAAAAACTTTTTAAATGCACCACAATATAATGAAATAAGAAATATATTATCTAATTTAAAAATTAAGCAAATATTTGATTTTGAAAATCTTGGATTTAAAGATGTTGTTATGGAAACGATTTCTATATTTGTTGAAAACGTTGAAGTAAAAAACAATGAAATTGAAATAATTAATATTAAAAATGGCCAAATTATTATTCAAGAAAAAAAATATATATTTGATAATTTTTATCCAAATTGAATAATATATAGAAATGAAAAATTTGATAATATTTCTAAAAAAATGAAATTCAATATTTTCATTGTATATCGTGATAGACAAATAACTAATAAATATTTAACAAAAGAAAAAGAAAATTCAATTCAAGTATTACGTTCTCGTAATTTATCTAATGATCGAAAAATAATTTCAATTAATAATTATGATAAATATTTATCACTCAAATTTTTAGAAACTGAGAAATTTTCATCATTAAAATATCTAAATGATCCTAATGTTTTTATTTGCCCAAATTTTACAAATAATATAAGAGTAATAAAGAAACCTTTAAATACTTTAACAAATGGTTCATTAGCAATTTTTAAAGTTAATGATGAAATAAAAATAAAAGAAAAAGATTTAATTTTCTTTTCTACTAATGATTTCAAAGAAATGTATAGAATTGCAAATAATAATTTGAAAAACACATTAAATTTGGATAAAAATTCAGTGTTTTACTTTGGAATAAATGATTATGAATTATAAAGATATAATTGAAAAAATAAAATTTGATCCAAATAAACTCTTTTCAAAGTACTTGGATCAAAAAATGACACATGTTAATCTTTATTTATCATGTTTTATTTTGAAATTATTTAATAATAAAAAAATTGAAAGAAAAGAATTAATTGATTTTTTTATAAATTCAATAGAAAATAATGATTTTTTATTTAATATTTTTAAAAATAAAAAAACAAATGACAATAAGAAAAGAATAATTGATCAAAAAAGAGTATTAGAAGAATCAATTTCAATATTAGAAATATGTAATATTTTAAAAATAAATAATAATTATATTGAAATAATTAATTATGAAATTTTAGATGAAATAATTTCTAGTAATATAAATGATCTATCATTAAATTTTCTTACTTATTATTTTGAAAAAATTTTAAAAATTTTTGATTTATATGATTACTTTATTAAGTTAATTTTAGAATCAGAAAATAAAAGAGAATTTGAAAAAAACAATAAAAATAAATTAATTAATAATATAAAAGAAAAATTGAGTTTAATTTATGGTAATAAATACAAAAGCATTAAAAATTTAAAAAGAATTTTTAATAAGCCAATACAATATATTTCATTTAATTTTGGTAATAAATGATACACTATTGAAAAATTATGTAAATACAATATTAAATATTATTTAAATTGTGATGAATGCAATTTGATTTTTAAAAATGAATTTGATTTTGCAATTAAAAACAACAAATTGAAAAATATTGAAAATACTAGATTAGCATTGAGAAATATGCAAATTGAATTAAAAGATGTTAAAAGTGATTTAGAAAAAGAAATCATGATAAAAGCTAGAATGGTGCAAGGAGATTTTAGAGATTTACTATTTAAAATTTATCCAAATGAATGTTTATTATCAGGAATAAAAATAAAAGATTTATTAATAGCTAGTCATATAAAACCATGATCAGAATCAAATGATAATGAAAAAGTAGATCCTATGAATGGATTTTTATTAAGTGCATCTATTGATAAACTTTTTGATAGACATTTAATAAGTTTTGATGATTACGGTAAACTATATATATCAAATAAATTAAAAGATAACAAATCTTATGAGAATGTTTTAATAAAAATAGGAATAGATAAAGAATATATAGATAATAAAAAATCAATTTTTGAGAAAATAGATTCAAAATATCACAATGACATTAAAGTTTTTCTTAAGCATCATTATGAAAAAACAAAAAATAATAAATAAAATAAATTAATTTAATATGAATGAAAAAAATATGATAATTCTCAATTAGATTGAGAGAGAGAGAGAGAATGTTCTCTCATTACTTTTAGTTTCAAAATACATTTAAATTTGAAAATAAAGTAACTCATAGTCAAAATGTAATTACTGATTTTTTTACAAAAATTGCATAGAGAATAATGATTCAAATAACAAAAAGAAAAAATAGAAATTTTACTATCTTTTGGTGGTGGAAAATATACTACTATTTTGTTTAACTTTCTTGTTAAATCATTTGAAAAAATAAAATATTTTATTTAAATAATTTGATCATCATATCTAACTATTTAATATATTGATAGATTTTTGCAATATTTATATATTTAAAAATAACTTGATATATTTATTAATTAATAAAATTATCAATATTTTAAAAAGGGATTATTATTTATGAATAATCAAAAAGATTCAAAATATAATATTAACGATTTTTTATATAAAAATATCATTGATGAAATAAAAGATTATTTAGAAGAAATTGACAATACAATTTCTATTTCAAAAAATGATTATAAATATTCAGCTTCATTAAATCTTATAGATGCTTTTTGATGTAGGACAAATTATATTTTGTTGACATTTAATGAAATTAAAAATATTGATGATAAAGAATGAAAATTTCATCTTTTTATACTTTATTGCACAAATATTATTGATGGAATAAAAAACATAAAAAATTTATAAATAAAAAAATTGATAATAATTTTAAAGTTGATATTAAGCATAAAAATATTTTTTGAGAAGACGTAAAATTGTTTCTTAGAAATGAAATTAAAGATACAAATTATATAAAAAATATAAAAGAAAATAAAGATTTAAAAAAATATCTAGAAGATGAAAAAATATTTGAATTCATAAGATCAATTTTAATTGCCCATCCATTAAATACAAGTAGACATTTTAAGTGTTCTTCAAATTATTTTGAAAAATTAATTTCACCTTTTGTTTATATAGATAAACATATATTTAATACTTAATCATATGAAGAGAAAATTACACTTATAATTTTTACAACTGATTTAAAAGATAATAAAATTAATTTTTCACTTAATGGAAGAAAATTAAATTTTCACATTAATTTTAGTAATTTGAATAAATATGTTAAAGAATGATATTTAGAAACACCAAAAATTGTCTTATTGAATATATTAATAATGATTTTTTTATTCCTTTAAAAGCTAAAATTTTAGAATTAAAAGGAAATGAAAAAGAAGAAATACTCAATAAACTTATAGAAATTTTTGAAGATTATACAGAGGAAGTTCCAGACGATTTAGATGAATTTTAAAAAGAAATAAAGTTTATAAAAGAAAATAAAATTTTTCATATTGAAAATATTGAAAAAATTAATAAATATTTTGATTTTAAATTTGAAATATTAAATAAAAAAATAAATTAGATTGAGGAAATAGAAGATTGTCAATATATTATTGAATAATTGTGTTCTTTTCTTTCAGAAGAGAAAGATTTTGAAAGAAAAGTAACAAGAAAAAATAAAGATATTTTATGTAACTTTCGAGAATACAATAAGCATTTTGATATAAATTGAAATAGAAAAAAGATTTGTTAAATCACAAAGATTATAAAGTGTTTAATATAGAATGAGAACTTGAATATGCTGCTAATATATATGAAAAATTTGCAAATAAATATGTATATATGGATATATCAAATACAAATTTATCATTTTTAGAAATTAAATTATTAATAAAAGTTGCATTATTTTTAAATTATGAATCTAAATAATTAAATAAATCTATAAAAAATAAATAACATTTTTTAATTATTTTTTTTAAAAATTTATTAAAATTTTATTTAATTATATGAACTTGAAAATAAATAGTATTAATAATGGTAACTTGAGAGAGAGAGAGAGAGAGACGAATCTAAGATTCGTTTAGCTCATTTTGATGAATTTAAGAAATCATTTAAATTTAATGATAAGGTTTCATATACAAAACGGATAATCAAAGATTTTTTCTTTGAAGTAGACAATATACATAAATCAAGTGATAAAAAAGAAGAAAAGCTTGAATTTTTAATTTGCTTTAGTGGCGGTAAAGACTCAACTGTTCTATTAGATTTAGTTATAAAAACATTTAAAGAAATAAAAGATTCTTTAAAAACAAAAGTAATTAGGTTAACACCAGCATATGCATATGAAATAACATTTCCAGAAACTAAAAAATTTATAGAATCTATCGCTCAAAAATATAAAGATGAAAATGATTTTGTAAATGAATTATTGTACAAAAAACCTAAATTAGCTTGATATGATGTCCTCAATAAAAAGGGATATCCAATTTTTTCCAAGCAATTATCCGTAATCTTAAATAGGATAAAAAATGTTAAATCAAAAAATGGATTAACAAGATGAATATTTAAAATAGATACAACAAGATATGGATTAAGTAAAAAAAGACTTTTTTTGTTAGATGATAATATTAAGAATTTTCCAACTAGTAAAGAAAATAAATTAATTGATGATTATTATTTTAATATAGATCATTTATTGAATAAAAATTATGAAAATTTCAATAATTATTATTCAGAAAAATGCTGCAATTATATTAAAGGTGGATTAAAAAACATTAAGCTTCCATCATTTGTAGGTGTTACTGCATTTGAATCACAATTGAGAAAACAATCATGAGTCAAATTTGGATGTAACATAATTAATCCAAAAAAACAAATAAGTAGGCCTTTATCTATTTGATGTGAAACAGATATTTGAAAATACATAATTAAAAATAAAATTAAAATAAATCCTAAATATGGATTTGATGATATACAAGAAGTTGACTATACAAATGATTGTCAAATCATTAGGACTATTGAAAATTTAAGTTATAAGAGATTAGGATGTATATCTTGCCCTTATGGTTCACATTTAGAGAAAAATAAAAATAGATTTGAAATTCTCTATGAACAATCTAAATTACTATATGAATCCCAAGTAATTAAAAATGGAATGTATAAAGTTCTAATTGATATGGATATAAAAATTAGAAATGATGAAAAATATATGATTTTATATGAAGAGCGAAGAAAACAAATAGATTTATACAACAAAAATATACATAAAAATATATTTGATATCATTGCTCAAATTGAAAATCATAATAATTACAAAAATTATAAAAATCGTACAAAAAATCCTAGTTGATCTTATACTTTTGATGAAATAAAAATGATTCTAGACAATTATGATATCAAAAAAGAAAATAATGAAAAATATAGTGAAATAGAAATAATTCATGAAATAAAGCAAAGTAGAGAAAAAGCAAAAATAAATTTTAACAATAGAGGAAAAAATAATGGAAAAAACATTAGAAACTAAGATATGACAGAAAAGTACATATCAAACATTTTGAGATAAAAAAGAAAAAATTGGATTAAATCTAAATACTTGCTTATCAGAATTAATAGATAACTCAATTTCTAGTTTTATTCAAAATAGGTCTTGTGATGACAATGTTTTAGATATAAATATAAAAAGTATTTATAACTATGATGGAAAACGACAAATTATTGTTATTGATAATGCTTTTGGAATGAACAAGGAAGAATTAAAGAATGCAATGGTCGTTAGTAAAGATGTTGAAATTAAAGAAAATTCAAGTTTTAATCAATATGGAATTGGATTAAAAGACTCAATATTTTGAATTGGCGATGATGCAAAAATAATCACAAAAAAACATAATCGTACATATAAATTAACATTTAATCCTATTGATAAAAATTCAAGAAAAGGTAGTGATTATTTTCTTTATGACATAAATGAAATTGATGGTGATCTAGATATTGAACACCGTGGTACAAAAATAATAATTGATTGTTGAAAAGGGAAAAATACAAGATATTTCAGCAAAAAGGAATTTAATATTTTTAAAGAAGTAGATGAATTTTTAGGAAAAAAATATAAAAATTACATAAATGGTATAGATGGATGAAAACTATCATTAAAATTAAATTATATTGATAAACAAAATAGTAGAAATGGATATACTTGTCATGAAATTACTGCTAAAAATTTTAATAGTTCTCCACTAACTATTAACAATTATTGTCCAAAAAATAAAAATCTTGATGATTATATAAATGATTTAAGAAACAAAATAGTTATTAACAATGACAATTCAATTTTTAGTACTCTTTTGAATAAATTTTTAAATAAAGAAGAAATTAAATGAACAGACACAATTTTATTAAAGAAAAATAACAATGACAATAATGAAATTGGCAAAAAAATGAAAATATATTTTTCTTTACTAGATAGTGCATCTAAAGAAAAATCAGGATTAGTAATATCACATAGAAAAAGATATATTCATTTTCCAAGTAAAGAAGAAGATAAAATCCATGGTACTTTTTCATATTTAAAAAATCCTAGGGAATTTGACTTGCATGATTCATGATTAGTAATGGAACTTGCTCTTGAGGATATTGAAGGAAATGAGAATTGTGAATATATTAAACCAGATCATAACAAAGTAAAATTAATATTTGAATATGATGACAATGAATATAGTGAAAGAAATTTTAAAAATTCAATTTCTGAATATTTTGAAAAAAATATTGATGAATTTATAAAATTTATTATTTCATTAAAAAATGAATATTGAAAATCACAATCAACTGAGAAAAATGCTAAAAAATATTATGAAAATGGAAATCCTGAATCAGTTGCAAATACAACCACAAAATTTGATTCAAAAAAAGGTTCAATAAATTTTGATGGTGAAAATGGATATAAATTTGAAGTTAAAATAGTTGAAGATGAGGAAAATGATCAAATTTTCATTTGTGACAATTTAGATAATGAAGAAGAAAAAACAAAATACATTCAAATAAATAAAGGTTCTAAATATATTAAAAAAGATGATATTTTATCAATAGAATTATTACTTTTATATTCATTTTTAAAAATAAAACAAGATGCTTTAAATCAAAATTGAATTGGAAATGAAAATAATATTAACAATTTAATTTTAAAAATTGAAAAATGAAAAAAATAAAATGAATTTGTCTGACTATTTTCCGATAATTAAAGAAAAAAATGATAAATGTAATAATTATCTAATTGAAACTAATCCGCATAATATATTAAATGAGTTCGAAAATAATAAAAAAATTATTGTTCTTTTATGTGGAGAGGTGCAATCTGGTAAAACTAGAAATATAATTAATATTATTAAAGAGTCTTTTGAATCTTATTCATATAATTTAGTTATTTTTTTGTGTGGAACAAATAACAATTTAAAAAATCAATCAATTCTCAGAGTTGAAAATAATGAAGAATTGAATAAAAAAAACAAAATAAATATGATTGAAAACATAAATTATTATGATGAATATTCAAATAATTTATTGATGTTATTGAAAGAAAAAAATAATCTAGAAAAAACATATGAATATTTGTGCCACAATATTCATATATTAAATAAAAAGAAAATATTAATTATTGATGATGAATCTGATTATGCATCAATAAATACTAGTAGAGATATTAATCAAACTAAAATATATGATTTAATAAATAAAACATATGAAGAACTAAATAATGTTGGTATGTTGTTAGTAACTGCTACTCCATTTGCCAATATTATGACAACAAAAACAACTAATCAAGCATCTTCTATTTATACTCTAAAATCACCAGATGAGTACACAGGAATTTCTTTCTTTAATAGTTTAAATGATTTTTATTTGTGTGATCACTCAATGTTAGAAATAAATTTGAATGAATTAGATAAATTAATTCTTTTTTCTTTTTTTGTTTGAATATATCAATCATATTCTTATTTTAAAGAAAATAATAGTGAAAAAAGCACTCTATTAATTTATTGTTCTGATGAAAAAAATGAACATGAAAAATATAAAAACATAATTTATGAGCAAGTCGTAAATTTCAAAGGTTTATATAAAAATTCATTTGAAAAATTTATAAAAAATAAATATAAGGTAAGTGATCGAAATGAGATTAATGAAATTACACAATGAATCATAAATCAAAAATTAGAAAAACAAATTTTCATTTTAAATAGTGATCAAAAAGATAAATCAAACTCAATTGAAAATATTAATAGTCAAAAATTATCTATAGTAATTGGTGGGGTAATGTTATCTCGTGGAATAACATATGAAAACTTGTTAACAGAATTATTTTTATATTGTTCAAATAATGATGTTAATTGTGATGTTTTATTACAAAGATGTAGATGATTTGGATATCGTCAAACATCAAAAAATGGATTAAAAAATAATAGATATAAATATATGAATTTAATTACAAAAAATAATATTGTTGATAATTTAAGGGAAGTTGAAAAATTTAATGACATATTATTTTGAAATAGTGGACATAAGATAGACATAAAAGAAACATGTGAGCAAATAAAAAATTTAGAAAATAATTCAAATTTAGGAGCAACTAATAATGTCAAAAAATAATGATTTTTTAATATCTGCTGAAAAAGAAAGAGAAAATATATGCACAATTTTTCTTAAAAAAGGGTTATTAAAAGAAAAAGAAAAAAAGATAATAAATAAAATTGATTCTTTTAAATACATAAAATCTACAGAATTAGATGATCAAGAAGGTTTATACGAAAGAATAGAAATTGATTTTTCAAAAAATTTAGATTTAAAAGAAGCTCTAATTAAATTTTTACTTGATGTTAAAAAAGAATTTGATTTAGGAAATAGTAGCAAAAACCCACTAATAAGAATAATAAATTTTTGAAAAATTAATAATAATACAAATTTAATAATAGAAGATTTAAAAGGTGATATTGGTGAAGCATTATTAATTTATAAATTTGCAAAACTTGGATATTATATTAAAAATAATTTACGAAATGAAGATCATGAGTTATATGATTTTTTCTTCGATAAAAGCATTATTGAAGTAAAAACAACATCTATTAGATCTAATGAAATCAAAATTAATGATTCTCAAATGATAAATGATCCAAGCAATAAAGATATTAATATTGTTGTCACAAAAGTTAAATATTTGAAAAAAACTTTAGATAATCATAAAAATATTTTAGAAATATACAAAATGATTAATGAAATATATCCAATTAAAAATGATTTATTGGAATTTAAAAAGACAAAATATGAAACAATTGATCAGCAAATTATTGATAATAATTCAATAGATATTAATGACTACTCTTTTTCATTAATGGACTACAAAAAAATTATTGAAAACAAAATAAGTAAACCATCTGGACTAAAAGATTTAATTTATGTTTTTGATGTTTCTGATTTAGAAAAACTTAGTGATCAAAAATTAAGAGAATTAATTATAAAAAATGATTAATTTTATTGAATAACAATATTAATATTGTTAGGAAAAGTAATTGTTCCAAAGAATTGTTTGCAACCTTCTTGACTTTCTATATATTGCTTAATATTGTCATTTTTAACATTAATTGTTAAAGTATTAGTACCTGTTAATTGAGCATAATTTTTAAAACATTGATTTAATTGAACATTAGTAACATCATCTCAATTTAAAGTGATAGTATTAATTTTATTTGTGCCTTCAAAAGAATCTGTTGCAATCGTCTTACAAGCATTGTTAATTGTTACATTTGATAAATTTGAACATAATGCAAATGCTTTTGTTTTTATTTCGGTAACCAAATTTGGTAATTCTAGATTTTTTAAGCTTTTGCAATTATAAAATGTTTGCTCTTCAATTGTTTTTATTTGACAATCACTTGAAAATTTTAAACTTTTCAACGATTGACATCCTGAAAATGCATAAGAACCAATTGATTCTAATTTAGTAAATTTGGATAAATCAGCATTTTCTAAAAGTACATTATTTACAAATGCTTGAGGACCAATTTCAGTCAAATCATTTAGAATACTAAAATCAAAATTATAATTTTTATTATTTCCGAATAAACCTTTTGGAATTGTTGTAATTTGAGGAAAGTTATTAATTGTTTTTAAATTTTCTAAATATGCAAATGATAAGTCTCCCAATTCATCTAATTTAGTATTTTCTTCAAAATTTATTTCTTTAACAGCAAATGATCCATAAAATGATTCAAGTGAAATTTGTTTAATACTTTTTGGTAAATAAATATTAGTAACCGCTTCATTTGACTTGAATGAATCTTCACCTAAATATGTTAGTTTTTGATTCTTAGATAAATCTATAATTGTATGTCCTTTGAAATTTGCAAAAGCATAACCATTAATTGCTTCCAAATTTAATGCTTGCGAAAAATCAATTTCTTTAATGAAATCATTTCACATTCCAGGAGTTAGAAGTGTGGCAATTGTTATTGTTGTTGATGGTAATGTTAGTTTTTTTAAATATTGACCTAACATTGTTAATCCAATAATTGATGTTCTTGTTTCATCTAAAAATTTGAAAATTTGATCATCTGATGGGTTTTCTGGAATAGTTGCTTCAATTTCTGGATTTGATTGATAAACAATAGATGATTTATACATAGCAGGTTTTTCGTCTGTTCCAGTACCGAATAAGAATCTCTTAGTGAAATCAGCATTCATAAAATCATAGATATTCTTATCTTGGAAAACAACTTTAGTAGCTTCACCAGCACCCAATCCTGCTAATGCATATGAATCAAAATATACATCATTTAAAATATTAGAATTAAAAATTATTTCTTTTAATCTATTAGTTTGAAAAAAAACTTTATGTCCAAAATATTTTAATGTTTTTGGAACAATAAATTGAACTAATTTTCTACAATTTCTAAATGCAAAATCATGAATTTCAACCAGATTATTAGGTATTTGAATATTAGTTAATTCTCTACACTCTTCAAAAGTAGATTCTTTAATAATTTTTATGCTATCTGGTAATTTTACATTATCAATATTAGTTGAATAAAATGCAAATGGACCAATATCATCAAGATTGTAACAATAAGATAAATCAATGTTAATGCCTGCATCAACACTTCTAAAAGAGCCTTGAAATGCACTATTGCCAATTTTTACTAATGAAGAAGGAAATTTTATATTTTCTAAATTTATGCAATTGTAAAATGCAAAAGCATCTATAAGTCTAACACTATCAGGGATAATAATATTTGTAACAAATGGAATATTAGCAAATGCATTTTTGAAAATACCGATTAATTTGCTATTATCTTGGAATTCAATTTGTTGAATATTGTTTTTATCTACAATATTATTATTAGAAAATTGATTTGCAAAAGCACCAACTAATTCATTATTTATGTATGCATAACCTATATTTTCGACATTTGATGGAATAATAATTTTGCTTTTATCAGGGTTTAAATTTAATTCTTTTTGATATGCAATAATTGATTTTTTATCTATGTCACCATAAACAAATCCATTGTCGTCAAAAATTATTTGTTTTTGTTGGCCAGTAGATCCTCTAATATTGAATGTGCTCTTAGATAAATCACTTTCATTTCAATTTATTTCATAATCAATAAAAGTAGGTATAGAAATATCAGGTTTTGAATTTGAACATGATGTCAAAGCAATTGTTGGGATTGTTATAGATGAACCTAATAAAATTAAACCAAATAAATTAAGCAAATATTTTTTCTTCATATTATTTAATAAATTAATCCTTGATATTAAGTAAAAATAATATAACATTTTACAATATATTTATTTGCGATTTATAAACAAAATAAGTAATTAGAAAGAAATTTTCATTGAAAATTTTCTAAATTAAATAAAATATCATTTAATAATTTATTTTTCTATCCCCTACCAAACGGCATTTCAAACAACACCAATCCACATAAAGCATTCGCAAACTTAGCAAACTTACCAAACCTTGGCAGCACAAACATCACAGGTTTAAAATACGTTACAAACAACTCAACAAGTCAACAATCACCAGAATCACTAACTTTTGTTAACGGGGCTTTCTACAACACTGCTTTCAGCAAAGTTTCAATCGCTCCAGCAACTAGTGCTACAAGAAACACACAAAAAGCTGCAGCCGGAGAAATTGTTCTACCAAACATCGCAAACATGAACCTTGACTTCCGTGCAAGTAATGAATCTGGTGTTTTCAGCAACATGCCAAATCTTGAAACAATCGATTTATCAAACTTAAAATCAGACTCAGCTGACGTTTTAACTGCAAACATCACTGGCTTAAATGGTCTAATCTTCAACAACTCGCCAAAACTTGCGAACATCACAATCGCTGGTCCAATCCCAACAATC
>CAJUTA010000038.1 GCA_910589685.1 uncultured Ureaplasma sp. | reverse complement strand
TTCCAACTAGTGTTGCTATTGCGGACAATGGAATTGCAAATAATGCATTCTCTTTCCAATCTGGTTCAACTATTGAAATTAAAGGTGGAAAAGATGTAACAGCAGCTCAAATGCAACAATTTGCTGGAATGTTAACTACAGGTACTAACTTAAGTGTTTCAGCTAATTCAGTTAATTGAAAACCAGTTGCAACAGGTCAACAATCTGAATTTGAACAATTTGTTGCTAATACACAAAATATTAAAGTTGAAGTTAATGAACTTAATTTCACAGGAAATACTATTAGTTCATCTAATTTAGAAAAATACTCACTTATTTCAAATCTACAATTACCATCAACATTTACAACATTTAATTCTGGTGCATTTGTAAATACAACTATTGGTTCAATTACTTTTGGTACAAGTGATAGTTCTGTTGGACTAGATTCTGGAACACAAGAATCAACTCAATTAGCTGCAATTATTAACTTATTCTCACCAGACAGTTCAAATGTTTCTAGTGAAGCTGACAAAACAACTCTTTTAGCTAGTGGTTGAGATAAAAAAGATACTACTTCTACAGATCCTAATGCAACAAGAACAAAAACATTAAATAGTTTAGAATGACTTTTTGATCCTACAACAAGTACAATTAAATGTTCACAAGTTAATGGATTTGTTTTTGATAATAGTGGAACAAAAACTTTTGAATCTTTTAAAGAGCCACTTTCAGTAACTATTTTTGTTTCAAGTGAAATTAAAACAAAAATTATTGCATAATTTTAATAAATAATTTATTTATAATAATTTAAAAAAAATAAAAAACTAGCAAAAATAAAATTGCTAGTTTTTTATTTTTTTATTTTTATATCAAACTAAATCAATAAAATTATTACTTATATTTAGTGTTAATTATATTTTTTTGATCCAGTTGTTCGACTGTTGCCACCTTGTGTTGTTTTGCCGCTACCACCTGTTGATGGTGGAGTGCTAGCATCATTTCCTTTAAGTGAATCACCAAAATCACTTGCAACATTAATTGTAACTGTAATTGATTGGTTGTCTTTGAATTGTTGGAATGCTGGACTTGTTGCACGAGAAGATGATTGATCTGTAGTTTCTTTTTGGTAAATGTAACCATTAACTAAATTAGAACAACTAATTGTATTGTCTGCTGGATTGTAGAATCATTTTAATCCGTTAATTGTTTTTCATTTACGTGGTTTAGTAGTAGGAGCTGGAGTAGTTTTTCCTGTACGATTATTTGTACTTGTTTCATCTGCTCAACCAGTTAAAACATCTGTTTCATTTATTAAACTACTTATTGAGTTAGCATCGGCAGCAAATAAGTTAACAATAGTTTTTAAAGTAGGTGATTTTGATGTGCTATTTTCAGTAGTCAAAATTTATTAGTAATGAAAAAAAATATCATTTTTGAAAGTGTATAACTAGAAAGTGTATAACTAGTATAAAAAATAAAATCATAATAACAATTATTTTTTATTATTTCAATATTTAAAAGTAAACATATTTTTATAAAATTATTAAAAAAATATTTTGTTATGGATGTTTCTGTAGAATTAAATAATTTTTTGAAAGCAATTGATAGAAATGCACCACTTAGTAATGGTTATAAATATCCTTATAAACCAGCCTTAGTCATTTCTATATTTAAATATTTCAATAATTTAAATGAATCTATATTTAATCGTGATATTTCTTTAGATAATAACGAAATATTAAAAGAATATTATGATTTAATCACTAGTGATGTTGATCTTTATGATCAATTGATTAAACAAAAATCAAAAAAAGATTTTGAAATTTATTTAGGATTTAATGATAAATTAAAAAAACAATTATTAACTCATATTTTTGAAATGCCTACTACTAGATTAGCAAATCACAACAAAGTATGAACTTTTAATAAAAAGGATAAAACAATTAGAATTTCAATAAATGAAATAGATTTAAATCAAAATATAAATGAATTGCAAAAATACATTTTTAATTATTGTTGTAATGTATTTAAAAAATGTGTGCCAACTTATCAAAGTTTTTCTAATAGTGAATTAGATTGTTTTGATTATTTCATTGATAGTCAAATATATGAAGAAAATAATTATAAATTGACTGAAATTAAAATTAGACAATATCAACATACATTTGCAAAGAAAGTTAAAGATAGAGACAAAAAATGTTTAATTTGTTGTGAACAAACTCCTGAATTATTACAAGCATGTCATATAAAACCATATTGTGATTGCAAAGAAAATATTGAAAGATACAATATTGATAATGGAATAACTTTGTGTGCAAATCATCATATTTTGTTTGATAAACATAAATTTACATTCAACTCAGATTGAACTATTAAAATTTCAAATCATTCAAATTCAAGTGATATGTATATGAAAATAAAAGAATTTGAAAAATGTTATGAATTATTAAAATATTCAAAAACATCAAATGTTAATGAATTTTTGGAATATCGAAATAAGAATTATCCTGTATAAGTATAAAAACAAAAAGAATCTAATAATCATTTATAATTTTAAATAATTAGATTATGAACAAAAAAGGTAAAATCATATTAATTAGTGGACCATCTGGTGTTGGTAAAAAAACAATCATTGATGAGATTTCAAAAAATAAAGATTTGAATCTTGTTTTTTCTATCTCGATGACAACTCGACCAAAACGTGAAAACGAAATTCATGGAAAAGATTATTTCTTTAAAACAAAAGAAGAGTTTTTAGAAGAAATTAAGAATGATATGCTAATTGAATATGAAGAATTTTGTGGAAACTATTATGGTACTCCAAAGCAATATGTCTATGATGTTATTAATCAAGGAAAGAATATTATTATTGAAATAGAAGTAAAAGGTGCAAAAACTATTTTTTCTAAATTTAATAGTGATGAAATGATTTCCATATTTATTGCTCCACCAAGTATTGATGAATTAAAAAATAGACTATTGAATCGTAACACAGAAACAATTGATGTTATAAACAATCGTGTTGAAGTTGCAAAACAAGAATTATTAGAACAAAAAAATTATCAACATGTTGTTGTTAATGATGTTGCATCAAATGCAATTAAACAAATTAGTGAAATAATTTTAAATAATAAATAATGAAACAAAATATTTTAAATTTTACTTTAGATGAACTTACAGAGCTATTAGTTGCAAATAATTTTAAAAAATTTAATGCAATTCAAATTTTTCAATGGATATATAAAAAAAGAGTTAATTCTTTTAATGAAATGACAAATTTGTCAAAACAATTGATTTTATTTTTAAATGAAAATTTTGAATTTCATACATTAAATGTTAAAAAATTTCAATTAGATCCAATTGATGAAACAACAAAATTTTTATTTGAACTAAGTGATGGAAATTTAATTGAAACTGTTTTGATGAAGTTTGATTATGGCTTAAGTGTTTGTGTAACAACACAAGTTGGTTGTAATATGGGTTGCAAATTTTGTGCATCTGGTTTATTAAAGAAAAAGAGAAATTTATCTGCTTATGAAATTGTTTCACAAATTTATAGTGTTCAAAAATATTTAGATACAAAAAATAAAAATGAAAGAATTAGTAATATTGTAGTAATGGGAATTGGCGAGCCATTTGATAATTTAGTTGAAGTTATCAAATTTATTAGAATTATAAATAATGATAATGGTTTGCAAATAGGTTGACGTAAAATCACAGTTTCTACTTGTGGTTTAGTTAATAAATTTGAAGAATGACAAACACAAATGCCACAGGTTGGTTTAGCAATCTCATTACATGCTCCTAATGATGAAATTCGTAACAAAATAATGCCAATAAATAGAGCATTTAATTTAGAAAAATTAATGGATGCAGTAAAAAAATATATCATTGCAACAAATCGTAGAATCACTTTTGAATATATTATGCTTGCTGATGTTAATGATTCAATCGAATGTGCAAAGCAACTTGTTAAATTATTAGATAATGTCTTATGTTATGTTAATTTAATTCCTTATAATTCAGTTAAAGAAAATGAATTTAAAAGAAGTGAAAAAGTTAAAGAATTTGCAAATTATTTAACAAAGCATCATATTCAAGTGACTATTCGTCAAGAAAAAGGTCGAAAAATTGATGCGGCATGCGGTCAATTGCGTGCAAAAAATATTGAGGTAAAAAATGCATAACAATAATTTTGGTTTAGTTATCCAAGTTTTTGCTACAACATCAAAAGTTTATTTTCAAGGTGAATATCATATTTGTAAAATTAAGGGAAAAATAAAGATTTTCAAAATTCATAATGATATTGTTGTTGGTGATTATGTTGAATTAACTAAAATAAATGATGAATATGTCATTATTTCCATTAAAGAACGACAAAATTTTATCATTCGTCCAAAAGTTGCCAATATTGATACTGTTGTAATAGTTCAATCAATAATTGAACCAAATTTTAATTTTCATTTATTAATGAAATATTTAGCTTATTATGAGATGTTTATAGGTAATGTTGTTATTATGATTACTAAATCTGATTTATGTAATTCCAAGGAACTTGATGATTTTAATTTTTATTACAAAATATTAAAAGATGCAAATTACAAAGTTTTTTTATCTAATAATGATGAAAATTTTGAAAGTTTTAAAAAAATTATTAAAAACAAAATTTTTTGCTTAGCAGGTAATAGTGGAGTTGGTAAATCAACATTAATTAATAGATTACTACCGAATTTATCTTTGAGAACACAAGAAATTTCTAATAGTTTAAATCGAGGAAAGCATACTACAACAACTTCACAATTAATAATTGATAATAATTACTATTTAATTGATACCCCTGGATTTAGTAGTATTGATATAAATTTATTAACACCTTTACAATTTTCACACAGTTATCATGATTTTTATCAGTTATCTGTTGGTTGCAAATTTGCAAATTGTCTGCACATAAACGAACCAAATTGCGCAATAAAAGATGCAATTATTGATAAAAAAATAAGCGAAATAAGATACAAAATTTATTGTGAAATAATGAATGAATTGACAAAAAATTAGATATTTATTTATTAATTTTTTAAATATTTTTGAAAATAGTGTAAAAACTACTATTTCATCCTTAATTGTTTTTATTTATTCATGAATTAAGATGAAAAATTTCTATAAAATTAGAAATAGAAGGAGAGAACTATGAGTAAAAATCAAGGAATTATTAAAGACTTTAGAGTAATGAATGAAAAATTTATTATTCCGATGAGTAAAGAAGTCATATATTTCTTACCATATAGTAATAAGAAATTAGAAAATGAATTTGTTGTTCGTTTGTTGTTGCAATTTGAAGAACCAGCCGATGAACTAACAAGTGAACAAAAAATAGAATATCATACAAAAAATAATAATAAAGCTTTATCTGAAATTTTAAAAACATTAACTAATGTTAATTATTCTGAAATAAGTAATGTTTCTAGTGAAGCCTGAATTATTTTTAATGAATACGATGAAAAATTCCTGGATATACTTTCAAAAAGTAAGTATGTTTCAGGAATTATTATTTATACAATTGACGGAGAATCTAATCTTGAATTAATTCCAAATGAATTTGATGATAATCAAGACAATGATCCATCTGATCCAAGTGGTAAGGCTATTATCTCTATCGATACAATTTATTCACAATTACATGGAGCACAAATCCCAGATTCTAAAATTAATCTTCTTAGCAAAGAGATAATTGATTCAATTAAAGTTGATAAATCTCAATATGATGGAAAATCAGCATCACTAACAATAGATTTAAATAAATATAAATCAGAAGATGAAGTTGCACAATTATTTGCATATATTTATTTAAATAAAGAAAATAGTAGCTATTTATTAAAACACTTAGTAAAAATTGTTTGTCAAGAAATTGAAACTAAAAAATATGGATATCAAAATATTTCAAGAATAAATTTTGATATCAATTCATCTAAAAATGGATTTGATCCAATTAGACGTGATCTTCAATTTACAGCGTATAATACATTTTTTCTAGGTGATGATCCTAGTATTGTAGAAATTGAAAAATATTTAGGAAGTTCAGTTCGTTTTAAAGTTTGTGCAGATGTTGAATTATCATTTAAAAACTCCATCTTATATTACAAAGATTATTTTGATGGGATTTGTAATCAAATCTATATATTAAAACAAATATCTAGCTTTGATCCATCAGATTTAGAAATTTCTAAAATTGGTAAAAGTTCAACAAATAGCACAACATTAGGTGTACAATTTAGACAATTTAACACTCAAGAAAAAATGAATTTATTATTTGCATATCTTGCACGTGAACCAATTAATAAACAATATTGAATTGAACAAATTACAAATAAAATACTTGCAAGTCTTGAAGAACAAAAAATTGGAAAGATAAGTGATTTTTCATTTATTGCTTTTAATTTTAATGAACAATTAAAAGAGAGAGTCAAAGTTGCAAGCATTGGTGGAATATATCAAACTATAAATACAAAAGAATTAGATATTGATAATCCTGATAGCATTCAAATGGTTGAAAATTGTTTAGATCCTAATAGAGCAAAATTTAATTCATACTTAGATGTATATAGAGGAATTACAGAAAATATTTCTTGAAATAGATCAACATATTTAGCATACAACAATGTTAATAGTTTATTACTCAAATATACAAAAGAAGAATTAGATTTATTAGTTTTACCAACATTTGACCCATGATTAAAATTTGAAAAAATATTTGATAAATTGGATTTAGGTGAATATAAATTTGGAAATAATCAATCTCATGTTATATTCAATTTCAATCTAATTAAAGAACCAAGTCAGTTTAGACAATTATTTGCATTAATGAGCGTTGATCCTTACAAAAGAGGAAAGAAATGAATTGATACAATTGTTCATTATGCAAAAAAAGCTATTATTCTTTTGAAAAAGAATTTTGAAGATATCTCGTATATTAGTTTTGATATACATGATAACACAATAGATCCATATATTCCTGGAATTGGTGGATTCGCTTCAACTGCTCCAATTTATGGTGAACAAGATCCAAAAGATATTATGGATAAAAATAATAAATTTAAAAATCCAAATTCAATTTTAAAAGCATTATTGTATAATTTAGAAGCAAACGGAAGAGAATTACAAATTCAACAAGCAAATAATGGGTTTCCAATTCTTTTTCAAGTTAGTAGTCCATTTGCCCAACAATTTTCAACAGTTGGATTAAATGAATATTTTAGTAAATCAGCAAACAATCAATTAGGATTCAATGATAAGTATGATAATAGTGTCGGGGTTTTGGAAGCTGCAAGAGGATTAATTGATTATAATGAACAACAAATTTTTTCAAATCAAAAGAAAATAAATCATCCATCAGGAATAATTACTCAACATGCCAATTTAGTTGGACAAATTTCTTGTTCATCATTTGGAGTCGATCGTTATTCAACAATTGTAAGTTCAGGTTTTGGTTCTTCAAATATAATACCTTTAACTTCAGCATGAAACCTTAATACTTCGATTGATTGAATGGTTAATAATGGAATAAAAATTCTTAATTGTAGTTGAGGAGCTGTAAAAGAAGCAAATGATCCTGTTTTCTGAACATATAGTGAAATTGCATTTAAATTAGATTATATTGCTCGTAAATTTGGTCTAACAATTATCAAAAGTGCAGGAAATAATCATAATCAAAAAAATCCCCCATTTTTTGGTGATAGTAATTTAGCATTAAATATCATTAATGTTGGTTCAACTAATCCAAATGGAACGGTATTATCAATTTTTTCAGATTATGAAAAAAATCCAAAATTCTTATTTACTAAGGAAGCTCCAAAACCATTGGTTGTAGCACCTGGTGAATCATATTATAATATCCGCACAAAAACATATCATAACGGAACAAGTTATTCTGCCCCATTAGTAACAGGAACTGTTTCAATATTAATGAAAGAATTCCCACAAATAAGAGAAAATCCAGTTGCAGTAATGTCAGTATTAGCAGCATCTTCTTTAGATATTTATTCAACTGAAATAAATAATAATGGTTTAAGATATGCTACTGGAGCAGGATTATTAGATTATCCAATGGCAAGAATTGCATCAAGAAATGTAGAAGTTAAATTAGTTGAAAATAATTTATCACCTGGTACACAATTATTTGAATCAGATTGTATTATTCTAAGAGAAGGTGAGCAATTAATCGCAAGTTGTTCTTCATTATTCAACGGTGCATATGTAGATACTCGTGAATCACAATATTTATGACCAACTCGAGGTGGTTTATCATCATTCCCAATTATTGGAGCAATTTATCTAGCAATTGCTCATAGTAAAAATAGACAAATTATGAATGATTTCAAAAGTCATTTTGAAGAATATTTCACAAAATTAAAATTGGATAAAACAATTGACTTAGTTAACTTAGATAAATCATTACTTCCATACAATCTAAAAATAGAATTAGAACGTTTTGATTTAAGAACAGGCAAATGAAGTCCAGCTAATTGAACAGTTGAACCAACTTCAAATACAAGTAATATTAAAAAATATACTTATATGCATTTGGGTGAAAGTGCTGGTTTCAAATATATTGTTAAAGTTAATAAAACAGCAACTAAATTATCTTTTGATAAAACTAAAAACTATGTTTCTGCTACTCACGTTGTAAGAAAAGTGTAATTTATCTTCATAAACAAAAAATAAACTAGTCCATTAACTTGGGCTAGTTTTTTGTTTTAAAAACATAATTAATTTATTTATATTCAATTAAATAATCTTCTCAATTTTGAATTATTTGATAATCATTACTATTACTATTTGTAAAGTACAAAAAATTAAAGTGTTGTAAGTACCTAGATACATCAATATTTTAAATAAATAGTATCATTAAAAATAATTGTATATTTATTATTAAATGTTTTTTAATATTTCTAAAATATCAATAATATTTTTTTCATCAATAAAATCATCTTTAATTTCACAATAATTAATTAAATCACATTTTGAATAATTATGGTTAATGATATTTTGTACATTATTAGGTAATGCCATTAATTGTTTGCTAATAAATTGTTCTAATAAACTATTTTCAAGATAAATATCATTCTCTTTCAAAAATTGATGAAGATTACCATTATTTCTAGCACTAATAATTTCACTCACTCTTGTAAATGGTGAAATTATAATTACATCTTTTTGTTTAATAAATATATCATTAACTTTAATGTTTGTTGAAATATTATCTCGATAAATAAGATTTCTAATACTAATATTTGTATTAGTAGTTTTAATGATTTTAAATCCAAGATAATCAAATTGAATGCAGTTTGAACTTGTAATGACAAAAGACATAAAATTATTAATAAATCTTTCTGAACTAATTACAATTTTTTCATCATTATTTTCTTTATTTAAATAATTATTGAAAAATGTTAAATTGATTTTATTACTCATTTATATAACCTTATATCTTTTATCATCATTAATAAATTCATTAATATCAACTTCCCCACTTAATATTATTCTCCGATTATATTGCATTTCAGTTAAAATGTATGCTCTAATCTTTCCACGTGGTGGAATTATTTTTTTCAACTTTTCAATATGGTTATCAGATAAAGTTTTTGATTGGATGACTTTTGAATAAACTGATTCTTGAATTTGAATATATCCTAATTGTAAAATTCCATTATGAAATTTTGTATAAAAGAAATGATCATCTTTGCTAATACTTGGCAAATCATACATAATAATAACTCTCATTGTGTTGTATTTACTATAGTATGTTTTTGAAATCATTTTCAAATTCTATTTTGTAATCGTATTCAATTTTGTTATGCATAAAACTTTTATTAATTATTCAATCAATTACGCAATCAATAGAGTTATTAATAAATTCATATTTATCATTAATCTTTATTTTGTAATTAGCAATAAAATCAATTAAGCAATTTTTTAATTGCATATTTAAAGAATGCTTATTATCAAGCATCCCTTTATCATAAATAGATTTAACAAAAATATCAATCACAATTCTAAATACTTCAACAATATCATATGCTAATGGCATTTCTGTATATAAACTACCATGAAAAAATGAAATCATTGGATGTAATCCTTTTTTTACAATAGATCTAGCTGTCATATTTGTTAGAATTGTATAACCATAATTTAAAACATTATTAATAATCGAATCATTTGTTCTTTTAAAACTACTACCATATAATGATTTGAAAAAATAACTAGCAACCTTTGCTTCATATAATTCATCAATAATTTCATTATTTAAATTATTATTTTCAATTTTTAAATATTTTAAATATGAGATTTGATTATTAATTTTGTTTGATTGTAATCAATTTCAAGCTAGTTTTTTAAATTCATCTTGTCAACTTAATTGAATTCTGAAATTATCATAACTTTGTTTTTGGATTTTGTATCCTAGTATGTATGAATTTGGTAGTTTATTTTGATTACATAGAATAATACAAACTCCATGTTGTACCAAATCATTTATTGCATTAACACTAAGGTTTACTCTATTCTCAGAAATTAATAGAACATCAATATCACTCATAGGAATTTTGACTTTATTTTCTTTTAATAATATCAAGTTTGACATTAGTGTTTTTATAATGCAAGGAGTTTCAATATTTATTATTTTTCAACCCATAAAATATACCTAAATATAAAATAGTTGCTTTTGCAACAATTAGTTTATATCTAAAATAATGTGTTATTATAAAAATACTAAATTAATATTTAGTTTTAAAGATTCACATAAATTTAGTATTAACTAAAAATAAGGGCAAGTCCCGTTTATTAATTACATTAGTAATTTATATCGAGAGTAAGTAATAAGCTTACTCTTTTTTATTTCCTTTTATGATGTAATATAGTAAGTTTGTTAATATTCAAATTACTAATATATAATATTAATAATTTAGTACTATATTTACTATACTAAAAACCCAATAGAACCACTAGCAAGAGCGGGATTGTTTTTGGTTAGTACTAAATTTATGTGAATTTTTAAAAATAAAAACATCTGCAAGTCAGATGTTTTTGTTAATAATATATAATATTAATAATTTAGTACTATATTTACTATACTAAAAACGAATTATGACGATGATGAACCACAAGAAAGTTTTTGGTTAGTACTAAATTTATGTGAATTTTTAAAAATGTGCCTAATTGATATTAGGTATATTTTTAAATAAATTAAATATTTCTCAATTTATTCATTAAAGCTTCATCTAAATTATCATATTTTTTTCTAATTAATATTGATTTATTATTTTTTTCAGGTTTTATTGAATATTTATTAATAGTAATCCTTGAATCAAATATATCAACTGAACTAATTATATATACTTCATTTTTAAATAAAAATAATTGATTTGGATTAAATATTTTTAATAACTTAACATTATTAGGTATACTATCTAAATTACGAAAAATATCTTTGCTTATGATTACATTTAACTCATTAATTTTTGCAAATATTTTTTTATTTTCTATTTCTAACAAAGCATTTAATTTTGTTGAATTGCCATATAAACATTTTCTTTTGTTCAAAGTTTCAAATTGTTCTTTAATAAGTAATTGTTTACCTTTTTTTGCATTAGTAAAATTATAGTCATTTGAAAACTCATATGTTGGTTTATAGTTCTTTTTTGATGTTTGCTTGATATTTTTAATAACACATTTTATTTTTAATTCATTTTTTTAATAATCTATTATAGGTATTCCATGAACATAATCATCAATTATTTTTTCATCCTTAATATTTTTTAAATAATTTGAAAAAAGATCAATATTTTTTATTGTTTTAGGAGATAAATTTTTAATTAGTTCGTTTATATCTTTTTTATTAATAACAATTTGAATTAGATCAAAAATTATATTGTGATTAGTTAATATGTTGTTTTCATTGCAATAATTTGTAATTATTTGTTTAGTATTTTCATCATTTATTTTAAGATTTTTTATTTTCTTCAATAAATCTAAACAAATTCTAACAAATTTATTATCTTCAACATCATTTCCATTTGTTAAATCAATTTTAGTAACTTGATGTTTTTCATTATTAATAATTTTATATGTTTGAAAATTTTGATTTTCAAAAATTTGTGACATCGGAATTTTCTTAATAAGTCCAATTGCTTTTTTTTGTTCACCATTTTCTAATAATTTATTAATTCAATTAATTGTTTTTTTATTTTTCTTAGGCTTACAAGAATAAGAAAAGTTTTTATTGCTTTTGATTTTTTCTTTAATTTCATTTTTATTTTTGTTAATAAATTCTTTAAGATTTTTGGATCTATCAAATGATAATTTTTGAACTCAAGAATTGAATTTATTATCATCTCACTCTTTTTCTATTTTTCACAAATTATTCATTTTGCTGTGATAATCTCTAATGTAATCTAGAGATGAGTAAATTGCAATAATGCTAGCATCGTGTGCATGGTGATCAGAAACACTTCTATCTTTCACTAAATTTTCATCTATTAGTTTTCTAATATATTGACTTTCACTACCTGAAATCGTCATAATTTGACAATTAATTATTTTTCTTAAATTATTAATAATAAATTCATTTTTAATTTCTTCATTTTCAACTTGACTATTTCTAATCTCTAAAAAAGTTGACAACCCTTCTTTGATCTTTCTAATTGTATAAGTAGTTTCAGATAAATTTCTTCTAAAAAATCTTGAATATTCTAACTCTTCACAAACTAAATTATTATATTTTTCATTGTTATATTGATTCTTTAGATTATTTTTATCTTTTGATCCATTTTTATTTTTATTATTAAAAGGAAATCAAATTTTTCATTGTTCTTTTAATTTTTGTAATCTATCTGGATCATTTCTTAATCATTGAATTGGTGTTTTTTGTCCCTTATTTTGATTATTAATCTTTCTTGTTAAAACAAGATTAGTCATTGCATTGTCATGGCTTAGTGATCTTGGAATAATATGATCCACTTCACAATCATCAAATTCTGATATTTCAATGCGTGAATTAATATCATATGCATCATAGTTATTTTGTTCTTGTCATAATTTATATTTTTTAATATTTAATTTATTTATTTCTAATCCGTGTTTTTCTAGTTCTTCTTTTGCTTGTGTATTTTTCTTTTCTTCAAATTCTTGAATTCTACTAATTTCTTCTTTTATTTTCTTTTTAGATAACAATGATGATTTTAATTCATTTTCACTACCATATGTAGTTTCTAAAATAATTGAATTTAATTCATATCCATTATTTTCATAACAAAATTTAAGAATTTTATTATTAATTACCCGAATAGTTTCCCTAATTGCATTTTTAACATTTGGTGATATAAATTCAATGTTTTCAAATATTTTATTTGGAATAAATTGATTAGATAAACTTTCTTTTTGTGAATTTTTATTTATATTAACTTCACAATTTTTTTTGAAAGATTCATTTTTTGCATCTCTAATTTCATTTTTATAATAAACATTAAAATTATCAATTTTTTGATCATTTAAATTGTTTATTGCATAATTAATATAATCATAAAAAGCAGAATATCCATAGTCACGTGTTCCTGACATATCTTGCTCTTTAATTTTTTCAAAATTACAAAATTTGTCCAAGTCAACATTTTCATTTTTTATAAAAGATAGTTTTTCTTCTAATATAAGTTTTTCTATTTTATTAGAAGCATCTAATTTCGATTCATTAAAATTTTTATTTCTATTTTTTAAATTTAAATCTAGCTTATCATCTATTGATTTTTTGATTTTTTCATCTTGATTATCAACTTTGATATAATATTTTTTCAATAATTCAAATCTTAATTTTTCTAACTCATCAAAATCATTAATAATTTTGATTAATTCTTTTTCAAAAAAAGAATGAACATTTTTTATATATCCATCTTTTTTATCAAATATTGATAAAAATTTTTCAAGTTTGTCAAAATTAGAAGATGTGCAAGACTTATTTTTTGGATAAGATGTAAAATTTGTAACATCACAATTTAAATATTCTGCAATTTTTTCAATAGTTGGTGTTTGAGAGTTTTTAATAATATTTTTAAAAATTTCTTTAATTTGTCCAATTGTTAATTTTTCATTATTTAATTTAGTATTTGCAAGCTGTGATAAAAAATTAGAAATCTCAGCAATAAAAAAATATTGATTACATCTTTTTTCAATTTCACTATCAATTTTATTAGAATTTTTTATTTTACTAATTGGACATTTGCCAATATTTTTTTCTCATAAATAATCATATTTTTGATTGCCATCTTGATTACGTTCAATGATTCATTTTCTTTGTTGAGAACTTAATTTAAAATATAGATTTCCAATTTCCTCATTATTTCGGTAATTTTTGTTGTTTTGAGAGTTTTCACTGTTTAGATATTTTTCACTATATCAAGGACCTACTCCATGATCTCTATGACGATCAAAAATTTTTAAATAATCATTTATGAAATTAGTAAAACTTGGAAAATCATTTTTATAATATTCATCTTGTTTATTTAAAATTACTTCAATATCTTTACGATGGTGATTAAATGGTATTTTCGCATCAAAGTTATTTGATGATCTAATTTTGCCAAAATTAGTTTTTAAGATTGGCTCATAATATTTAAAACATACAGAATCTTCATAACCATAATTTTCTCTATTAGTTATTTCTGAACATTCTTTGAAAAATACACCCCGTGTTCCTAATTTTCAATATAAAAATAAAAATAATTCTTTTGGATCTAATTTTTCACTGAATCCTTTTTTGTAAACTTTGTATAAATCAATATTTCTATAATTAGAATTTGATGCATTATTAAATAAAAATTCTGTTGAAGTATTTGTTTGATTAAAACCAAAAATATCTTGATATTCCTTTTTATATAATGAAGACAATTTATTTGTTTTTGCTTTTTTATCTTGATTTGGCAAACAAAATTCATCAATCATACAAAGAAAATCAATCTTTCTTTGTTTAAATCGATTTAGTCTTCGTCTTGTTCTCCTAAATTTACCCCGAATACTTTCTCCATATTTAGTATTTTCATTATTTACTGATAATTGTTTAAAAAGATGAGAGCCAGATTTAACTATATTTTGTTGTTCATCAACTAATGATCAACCAACAGATGCAATACCTAAATCTAATCCTAGATGTAATCTTTTCTTAGTTTGATTATTCATATTTATTATTTTTTCATTTCAACATTATTTTTTATTAAATTAACTAAATTTTTAAAAATCATTGCAATTGTAATTTTACCGACTCCATTTGGAACTGGAGTTAAATATTTTGCTTGATTTTTTACTTGATCAAAATCTACATCACCAAATGGTTTATCATTTATATAACTAATTCCAGCGTCAATGACAAATGCATTTTTCTTGATCATTCTCTTTTTTAAATAATTTGGTTTACCAATAGCAGTAATTAATAGATCTGCTTGATTTGTAAAATGACTTAAATTTTTTGTTTTTGAATGACAAATAGTAACTGTTGCATCCATTTCTAATAAGTTTGCAATTAATGGTTTACCAATAATTAATCCACGATTAATAACAACTACATTTTTTCCAGAAACTTTATATTTTTGATTTTCAATAATCTTTAAAATTGCTTCAGTTGTACAAGGTAAGTTATAAAAACTATTTGAGCGAATAAAATTGCGAGTAACAGACAATTGGCTAATTCCATCAATATCTTTTTTGATATCAATATATTCAATAATTTCATTTAATTTAAAACCATTTTTCAATGGTAATTGAATAATATATCCATGAATTAAAGAATCATTGTTTATTTTTTTCAAACAATCAATAAGATTGTTTTGATTATTAAAATTTGAGAATACATCACATTGAATACCAAGATTTTTAGCCATTTTTTTCTTATGTTCAATAAATTTCTGTGTTTCTTTGTTATTGTTTGAATTTAGAATAACAATTTTTGGTTGCACATTATTTTGTTTGATGGCATCTAAACTATCTTTGATTTCATCAATAATTTTGTTAGCAATTTTATTACAATCAATAATCATATTTATTTATATTAAGTTAGTCTTCCTCAAATATTATTTAATCATTATGAATAATACTTTATTCATTGAATTACATGGGTGAGTGTTCATGAAAACTAATAAGATTTTTTTAAATCTATTATTTAATCAAATTATTTTTTTCATTCATCAAAACAAGTGTTTATTTTTAATGTTTTGAATCAAATTTAGTAATTTGTTATTTAAAAATTTAAATTCACTAAATTTAATTATCAACAAAAATATGTAATTTTGCTAAATTATCTTTATTTATGCAATTTAACTCATAATTTAATTTGTATTGATTTAAATATAGATATAATAGATTATATTTTAGAAATTCTTTTGAAAGAAGAGTAAGAATGAAAAATAATATTGATTCTATAAATAATTTTTTAAAAAATAATAAATATATTCGTAACAATAAAATATGAATTCTTATTAATGCTATTTCAAGCATTTCAATTTTAATTTTTTGTATTGCAACAATGGTTTCATCAAATTCTAATCAATCAATCATTTATGGTTTTGTTTATGCAGGATATTTATTATCTGCAATGACAAGCATAATTTCTTGTATATTGATTATTATTAATTTTATTTTTGTTTATAAAAATGATTTTTTCAAAAAATGATATTTTTATTTACCATGCATAATGATTTTGTTTGAAATTATTGTCTTACCAATCCCATTAAATTTTGCTACTCAAGGAAATTTTAATTCAGGTGTTGTTTGAAGTCTTTTAATTTTTTCATTTTGTGTAATGGTTTTAGGATTAATATTACTTGTTTTACAATTTAGTGTTTTTTGCGAAGATAATAGTGATTTGCAACACATTGAACCAAAGAGTATTGATGACAAATCTTTTGATTCAAATAAACAAATCTCAAATAATGATTCATTTTTAAATGAAAGTTCATCAAATATTAATGAGTCTAAAAATGATCATGAAATAATTATTCCAGATTCAATTATTCATAATGATTAATAAAAATAAAATTGAATCACAGCGCAAAATAAATATAGAAAAAATTCAATTTGATAAAAAAATAAAAGATTTTTTTTATACAACAAGTTATTTTATAAAGACTCGTAACATTTTATTAAACAAGAAAAATGACATTGAATGCACAATGCAATTTATTCATTTTAGTGATTGAGCAATAATGTCTGGGTCACAAGAAATTATTGAATTGTTGAAGTTTTCTTTAACAAAAGAACAATTAAAAAGTATTGAAGTCTATATAGCAAATGATAATGAAATCATTAATAAAGATACACCTTTAATGATCATTAAAGGTGAATACACAATTTTTGGATGATTAGAAAATATTATTGATGGAATATTAGCTAATCGTTGTAGCGTTGCCACAAATACAAAAAAATTAACTAATAATTTGTTGCCACATCAAAAAATAATTTATATGTGTGATCGCACCAATAATTATTTTTCACAATCATATGATGCATACCCTGCTTATTTAAATGGAATTGATTTGTTTGTAACTAATGCTCAAATTAATTTATTTGAAAATGATCCAAATGTTAAAGTAATTGGAACAATCCCACATGCATTAATTCATCAGTATCATAATAATTTACTAGAGATGATTCAAGATTATAAAGAGATTTATCCAGAAACTGATTTATATTGCCTAATTGATTTTGAAAATGATGTTATTAAAACATTAGAACAAATTAAACCTATAATGCAACTTATTAAAGGCATAAGAATTGATACAAGCAACAATTTGATTGATAAAAGTTTAGAACAAGATGGTTTATTTGGTATTAATGCTCAACTAGTAGATATTGTTAAAAATTGATTAGATAGAAATAATTTTTTAGATAAAAAAATCGTTGTAACTAGCAATATTAATCCTAATAAAATTAATGATATTAATCAACAAACTAGCGCAGTTGACTTCTATGGTGTAGGATCATATTTTAATTATCCTAGTGTGCATGTAAGTGCAGATTTAGTTAAATATAATGATGAAAATTATGCTAAATTTGGGAGAAATTACTTAAAAAATGCAAAAAATCTCACAAAAATTAATTTTTCATACTAATATAATGATGTAGTTTATAAAAGATAGGTGGTGAGTATTTGTGTCAAGAACAATCATTGTTGAAGATAATGATGTTGAAAAAGCATTAAAGCGTTTTAAACGAATTGCAAATGAAACAAAACGTGATACAAGACGCCATGAATATTATTTGAGACCAGGTTTACGTTTAAAAGAAAAACAAAAACTTGCTCGTAAACATCGTAAAAATATTTAATTATTTACAAATGGTTGATTGCTGCTTATTAGATAAGTAGAGGAAAGTCCGCACTAGCACATTCTGAAATGAATGTAGTGTTTGTATTAATACTAATAATATTAAGTATTTATTAAAAAAATAAATAACGGCTGTGTATTTTGGTCTTTGAAAAAGATAACAATACACTATAAAAGTTCCACAGTGACGATGCCAATAAGTGATTATTGGAGTGAAACGTTGGTAAACCCTGCAAGCTAGAAACTCAAATTTTGGTCGAGGAATTGTCTAATTTAGAAACAAATGAATTGGACAAACACATATTTTGTGTAGATAAATAATCAACCCTTAATTTATATTAAGGACAGAATGCGGCTTATATTTTGTAAATAGATCTAATCTCTATTAGGGATTAGATTTTTTTGTATTTAAGTTATTAATATACTAGTATTTACTATATATTTTTCTATATATTAATATTTCAATTAATAATTTCTATAAATGTATAAGTAAGCTTTAAATTAATAATTATTGTTACAAAATATTAATTTCTTTAGAAAAATTAATAAAATATCATCAAAATAACTATATTTATTTGAAAATATCATTTTTTTTTTTTACAATTAAAACATAAAAAAAATATAAATACATTAATAAGGTTTGGATTTATTAGATTATGAAAAAAAGAAATCTTGCTGTTGGAATTGGTTTAGCAGCATTATCTGCTATTTCAATTGTTGCAACTTCTGTTGTGGCTACGTCATGTTCAGAACAAACGACAATTAAACAAATTGACACTCATCAATTATACGATATTGATACAGAAAGCAAAACATACAAATTACATGGTAGTACAGACTCAAGTCAACCATTAATTATGGATGACAATGGTTTGGTTTATGCTGATCAAAACAAAACAGATTTAATTGCCTATATTCCAAGTGCTGATAACACTTTAACTGAAATTACAATCCCAGCTTCAGTTAGATTAATTTCTAATGCATACATTGGGAAAAATGGTACAGATGGACAATTCTCAGGTACTTTCAAAGGTGCTTTTGAAAATTCAAATATAACTAAAATTAGTTTTGAAGAAGGTTCTCAATTATCAAGCATTAAAAGTTTTGCATTTGATAATGCAGCTCAACTTTCTTCTATTGAAATTTTATCTAGTAATGGAAATACTACAGGATTACCTAGCACACTAACTAGTATTGGCCATAAAGCATTTAGAAAAACTAAATTAGGAATTAGTCTTTCTTTAGCTAGTGTTATAGAAATTGGTGAAGGTGCTTTTGAAGGAATTACAGGAACATCATTTGCTGTTACAGGATTAACATCTTTAAGAATTTTAGGTTCTGAAGCATTTAAAAATTCAACTCTAAAATATTTAGATTTATCAAAAGTTACATCATTAACATATTTACCAGCTAATTGTTTTACTGGAACACAAATTCAAGAAGTTACAACTCAAGCAACAACTAAAGGTGTTAGATTACCTAGCAATATTTCTGATATTTCAAATGCTTTCCAAGGTGCTACATCTTTAACAACTGTTACTTTGGATAGTGCTATTAAAAACATTTCAGCATCTGCTTTTGATGGTTGTACAAGTTTAGCAACAGTTAATTTACAAAGTTCAAATATTACTAATATTCCATCTTCAGCTTTCCAAGGATGTACTTCATTAGTAACTTTAAATTTACCAATTGTATTAAAAACTATTAGTGAAGATGCTTTTAAAAGTTGTACAAAATTATCAAGTTTATCATTACCTGCTGCTTTAACTTCAATTGGTAACCAAGCTTTCCAAGGATGTACTGCATTATCTAATGTTTCTTTTGTAGCAACTAGTTCATCTTTTAATTCAATTGGTTGAGGTGCTTTCCAAGAATGTACTTCATTATCAAATGTTGATTTATCAAAAGCTACATCATTGAATAGAATTTCTGATCTTGCTTTCAATAATTGTACAAGTTTAACAACAGTTAAATTACCTGCATCATTAACTACTATTGGTCGTTTTGCTTTTGCAGCAAATGAAGGAAATACAGGTACTGCTAAATGTAATATTAATTTTAATGAATTAACACAATTATCTAGTGTTGGCGCTGGAGCTTTCTATAATGCAAAAATGAATTTAGTAGATTCAACAACTCCAGTTGCTCCAAGTAGTCGTGCTGCTACTCCAGTAAGTCTTGACTTATCAAAAACAAAAATTACTAATTTTGAAGCTAATGCATTTGCATTTAACTCAGATACTCCAATTTCAATTTTGACTCTTCCAACTAGTGTTGCTATTGCGGACAATGGAATTGCAAATAATGCATTCTCTTTCCAATCTGGTTCAACTATTGAAATTAAAGGTGGAAAAGATGTAACAGCAGCTCAAATGCAACAACTACAATCAATAATTAAAGAATCTGGTGCAACTTCAGCTCCAATTTCATCAAGTTCAGTAAATTGATCTCAAGATTCATCTGGTAATTCACAATTTGACCAATGACAACAACAAGCTACTAGTGGAGTTGTAATAAGTCAATTAAAATTTGATGGAACATCATTAACTGCAAATAATTTATCAAAATATTCTGAAATTGCTAACTTGCAATTAAAAACACAATTTACATCATTTGGTGATGCTAATACATTTGCTAATACTAGTATTGGTTCAATTACTTTTGGAAGCAAAGCAGAAGGAAGTATTGCAGCTGATGAAGTTACTGCAAATGATGACAATGGAACTAAAAAATCACCTACTTTAAAAACTATTGTTAACTTATTTGCTGCCGATGCTAACTCAATAAGTAGTTTAATAAATGAAACAGATGTTTTAACTGGTTGAGCAGATGAAACAAGTACAAATAATCGT
>CAJUTA010000037.1 GCA_910589685.1 uncultured Ureaplasma sp. | reverse complement strand
CGTTACTTCAGCAGCACTCCAACTTTAGGAAATGCAAACGATATGGTTAATAGCATGAAGAAGAAAACAATTAAAATCTTCTTCAATGATGGTACAGGTGGAATTACACTTAGCTAATCAAGTGAAATTTATTTAATAACAACTAAGAAAATTAATTAAATTTCAAAATATTTAATTAATAAAAATTAGCAATAAAAAAATCCGATGACTTTATATCATCGGATAAATATATTTATTAATTTAAATTAAAATTATTTTAATTCAACTTTTGCGCCAATTTCTTCAAATTGTTTTTTCATAGCATTAGCGTCTTCAGTTTTAACGCCTTCTTTAATAACACTACCAGATTTTTCTGACATTTGTTTTGCTTCCATTAAACCTAAACCAGTGATTTCACGGATTAATTTAATAACACCAACTTTGTTAGCACCAGCATCTACTAAAACAACATTGAAGTCACTTGGAGCTTCAGCGCTTGCACCACCAGCTGCAGCAACTGCTACTGGAGCAGCAGCAGAAACACCAAATTCAGTTTCAATTGCTTTAATTAAATCATTTACTTCAAGAATTGACATTTCTTTTAATGATTCAATAATTTGTTCATTTGTTAATTTAGCCATAATTTAAACCCTTATTAATTAATTTTTTGTTTCACTAACTGCTTTTAAAGCATATAAAAAGCTACGAACTGGAGATTGTAAACATGATAAGAACATTGAGTATAATCCTTCACGTCCAGGGATATTTGCAATTTCTTGAACTTTTTGAGCATCCAAGAAATTGTTTTCTAAATATGCACCTTTAATTTTCACACATTCACAATTTTTAGCAATTTTGCTAATTTCTTTTATAGGACTGATTTCATCTTCATATGCAATAGCAATTGCATTTGGTCCAATGAATGCATCATCAAATCCATTAATGTTAGCTTCTTTAATAGCTCTAGCAAGAATATTATTTTTTAATACTTGCAACTTTGAATTACTTTTGTTTAATGCAAATCTTAAACTAGTAATTTCTGTGGCAGTTAACCCCAAATATTCAAAAACTACAAATGATTTTGCTTTTTTTAAATTTTCAGAGATTTCATGAACAAGAGTTTGTTTAGCATTAATTGCTTTTACACTCATGTTAAATATTCCTATTAATTGAATAACTAATTGCAATATGCACTCTTAAAATTCCTCGGTAACAAATTAAGGTTTATTAACCAGTTACTTTCTTAGGCATCTTGCAATTAATATTGTAACTTATCTTTTTGTTTTATCAAATGGAATTCCTAAGTTTTTTGGAGCAACATCATATCAACTAAATACTACTAATGATAATAATGTAATTCCGAATGGAATAATTTTAGCAATATCTGTATCAAGTGATGTTGAAATAGTAATTTGATTAAATAAACGAGTTAAGAATGAGAATCCAATTGCTACTATTGCAAGTAATGGTATTCTTCATGAACCAGCGATTAGAATTGCTAATGCTAGAAATCCATATCCGTTAACATTCCCACTAAATGTACCACCAAATGTGTACATGTATATTCCACCAGCTAAACCAGCAAATCCTCCAGAAATTGTTAGAGCAATTCATTGATATTTGATAACATTTATTCCTTGTGCATCCACTGCATTTGGATTATTTCCAATTGCACGGAATCTTAGTCCTAATGGAGTACGTTTAATTAATAAATAAACGCCGCAAACAATGATGATCGCAAATATAAAAATAAGAACAGATGTTAAATAAATATTACTTTCACCAAATTGCATTATTGATAAATACTGAGATTGTAATTTAGTGTGTACACCATTAGATAATAATGGTCCAAGAGGCTCTGTTAAGAATGTTGCTAATCCTAAGAAAACAATGTTAATTGCTGTACCTGCAACAATTTGATTTGCCTTTAAATTAATTGTTAAAAAAGCAAATATACTTGAACTCAACAGAGTCATAATTGAACCAATTATTAATGGTAAGATGAAGCTCTCATCTCCAAGTTTTGGATAAATTAATTCCGCAAAGATTACAAATGATAATGCAGCAAAGATCATTTGACCTTCAATACTAATGTTAGCAATACCAACACGTTCACTAAAGTAACAACTAATAGCACCAAAAATTAAAATTGTTGCAATTAAGAAAGTGTAATTAAAGATTGAACCAAAATTTAAATTCATAATTAATTACTTCCTTTCTCAAAATTCTTTTGTGCTTCATTAAATGATTTTAATAACCAACTTTGTAATGTTTTATTATCATCATTTGATAATTCTAATGCATCGGCTTCTTTACTATATTGTTTATATTTAGTTTCTAAACGATTTAAATTCACTTTTTTGTAACATTGTAGTTTCGAATTATAGTAATTTGATGTGCTTGTTTTCCAATTTTCAATTTGTTGTTCATTCTTGATATTAATAGCATTATATTTATTTTTAACAATATCTATTTTGTCTTGTTTTGTTAAATATTTGTCAATTAATATCTCAAATTTTTTGACGAATTCATCGCTTACAGATTCAATTGTTTTAGGATCCAAGTTTTTATTATTATATGGATTGTTTTTAAATAACTTATCAACTGTCCATTCTTTACTAGAATCTGATAATTGATATTTTTGAAAACTATTATAAATTTTATATTTGTCTTTTAAACTAAAGTCATTGAAGTTTTCATTAATATATGTTCAAAGTTTTGCCTTTGTATCGAATTTATGATGTGTCATATTAGAAAATATTTTTAATATTTTCATAAAACGATGATGATTTTCATTTTTAACATTTTCTAAATCAATTGCTAATTCATTAACTTTTGTTTTTGCTATTTCAATTGATTTATCTATAGTTGTATTGAATAAATTATATTTATCATATTGAATTGCAACATATTTTAAGAAAAATACATCATCTTTATTATGTTTGCTAACAAGTTTATTGTGCAATTTTGCATTTTCATATAATTTATCATATTTTTTAAATAAAGCATTGTGAGCAAATAGTATATTATCATATGAATTATTCTTGTCACTTACCATATTTGATAAATGGTGTAAATGACGACGACTAGAATTTAATAATTGTTGATCATATTTATTATTTTTTAAATTAATAATATTTTGAGTGTGAATTTCAGGATAGAAAGTTCTTGTAGCTTTGAAAATTAATATTCTCTTTTTATATTGTTTTTTAATATTAGATTTATCTTCTAAATATTGGTTTGAAAGGGAATTAATTTCTTTGTTTAAATCTAGTTTAATTTGATTAATTTTTTCTTGTTTAGAAGTTTTTTCTAAAGTTGATTGTTTTTTAATTTCATTAATTTTTGATTTAGTTTCATTCTTGATTTCATTTAATTTTAAGATATATTGAGAAATTAATGTTTCCATTTTATTTTCATATTCTTGATATTCCAAATCAGAACCTGAACCATATCTTTTTTTAGTGAATCATAATCAAGGCTTGAATCGCAACAATATAACAAACATTGCAGAACCAAGAATAATCATTCCCATAATTAATTGACTAAATGAAGGAGGAACTGATAAGAATGGAGCTGATGATTGGAATAATCCCATTAGGAATGCAACTGGAATAATTCCAATTGGATTATTTAAAGCAATTAGTCCAATTGTTATAGCATTGAAACCTTGAACTGGCAAAATATCAAAATCACGGTTAATTGGAATAGTCGGAGTTTGACCTGATGTGTATAGGACAAGTGCCATAATTCCTACTAGTCCACCTGAAATTGACATTGTTGATATATTTATCATTTTGTAATTATAACCAGCATATCTAGCTGCTGTCTTGCTGCAACCTACTGCATAAATTTTGTGTCCAAATGTAGTATATTTATTGATTACCGCAATCCCAATTGCTAGAACTAAGAAAACAATGATTGTTGGAATTAATCCACCATAAACACTGGAAACTAATCTAAATTGTTCTGGGAAAGACATTGATTGTGAAAAAATACCACCTGGATCTGGGTTATAGTACTTAAAGATAATCAATCTTACAGCAAAGTAAATAATTCAGTTTAATAAAATTGAACTAACTACTTCATTTACTTTTAAATAAACTTTTAACAATGATGTGATTGAAGCAATTGCCATACCACTTATTATTGCAACTAATAAAGCAAATATTTGACCAAGACCTGTAGGGAAAACAACTCCTGCTGAATCTAATGCTCTTGTAATCACCAATAATATTAAACCTGAACCAATTAATTGTCCAGGAATACCAATATTAAATATACCAGCTCTAAAAGCAAATGAAAATGCTAATGCTCCAATGCCTAAAACACTAATATTTCATATTAGTGTAGTAGGATCAATAAATCCTTTTGTAAATAAATCAGTCAAAATTGAAATCGGATTATATCCAACAATTGTTGCAATTAATAATGAAGCAATAATTGCAACAACAATACATGTAATAATTGAAAGTGTATTTCTAGTAGCTGATTTACGTGTCTTTGTATAGACAAATGAATCAGACATTAATTTTGTTCTAAATTTAAATTTATTCATGTTACTTTTTCCCTGCCATTAATTGACCAATTCTTGAACGTGTCATTACTTTATAAGTTCCAACATCTAAGAATTGACCATTTTGAATAACTGCAATTGTATTAGCAAGTGTTAATATTTCATCCAATTCATATGAAATTAAGAGAATAGCTTTTCCTGCATCACGTTCTTTTAAAATTTGCTCATGAATAAATTGAATTGCACCTAAATCCATTCCACGTGTTGGTTGAACTAATATTAGTAGTTCATGCTCACGTTCCATTTCTCGACCAATAATAAGTTTTTGTTGGTTTCCACCAGATAATAATCGAGATATTGTTGTTCCTCGTGTTGTTCCACGAACATCATATTTTTGAATAATGTCAATACCTTTTTTATTAATTTGACCTTGTTGTAAAAAACCTAATTTACTATATGGTTTCATATCAATTTCATTAAGTACTGCATTTTTGTTAACAGGCATATCAAGGACTAAACCATATTTATGGCGATCTTCAGGAATTGAAGAAACCCCTGAATGTAATCGTTTTTTAATTGGCATATTTGATAAATTTTTATCCATTAATTTAATTGTTGCACCAGGAGCATTTATTAAACCAATTAACATTAATGCTAATTCACTTTGTCCATTTCCCTCAACTCCCGAAATTGCAAATATCTCACCTGCACGAATATTAAAAGAAATTGTTGGATATGTATTATGACTATTATTTTTAATATTTGTTTCATCACTATTTTCTGTATTAGAATGAAAAAATTTACTTGATAATTTGTTAAATAATGATGTTTTAGTTTGTGATTTTAAATATTTTGCTACAGGCAAATTCTCAACAGTGAACTTAATAGGGTTTTTTGAAATATCATGATGTTGATTCTTAATTTCCAATAATTTTCGACCAACCATTGCTTCTGCAATTTCTTCGATTGTTCGATCTTTTATTGAAAAACTATCAATATATTTACCACGTCTAATAACTGTACCTGAATCAGCAATTGATTTTATTTCAGCTAATTTATGTGTAATAATTATGATTGTTTTGCCCAAACTCTTAAATTGCTTAATCATATCAAAAAATGCTTCAATTTCATCTTGAGATAAAACAGCTGTTGGTTCATCAAAAATAAGAATATCGGCTTTTCTATATAGAAGCTTCAAAATTTCAATTTTTTGTTGTTGCCCAACTGTTAAATCAGACACTTTTTTGTTAACATCTAATTTGAATCCATATAAGTTAATCAAATTTTGAATTTCTTGTTTGATTCGATTTTGATTAATTAATTTTAATCTTGATGTTCCTTCATTACCAAGAATAATATTTTCTCAAACCGTAAATTCATCAATTAATTTAAAGTGTTGATGAACCATCCCTAATCCCATATCACTAGCATCTTTTGCTGATGAGAAATTTACTTGATTACCATTGATTTTTATTGCTCCAGAATCTGGAGAATAAATCCCAAATAGCATACTCATTAAAGTAGATTTTCCAGCACCGTTTTCACCAATAATGGCATGCACTTCATTTTTTTTGACATTTAGATTTACTTTGTCATTTGCAATAACTTTACCATTTAAGAAAGTTTTTGTGATGTTAATCATTTCAATGGCATATTTTACATTTGTAGGTTTTGCAATATCAATTATTGTAGACTTTTTATTAACAATTTTTTTATTATTTTTTTTGATTTGTTTTGTCATATTTTTTACCTACTAACTTTACCATAAGCTTCTGGTAAATAAACATCTTTTTGTTTTCAATAAGCTCGCAAACCCTCATAACAACTTTGTAAAAATGAGTGATCAAATAGAACTGAAAAAGAATCTTGAAAAATAATTTTTATAACCCCATTATTTTTCTTGTACGCTTCTTTTGTTAATTGATTTTTTAAATTAAATGATTTTCTTTTTTGAATGGTTTCCCAATTATTTTTTTGCCAATTCATTATTCATTTAATGTTTGTATCCATATGGCGCATAATTTCTGGATTAGAACCATATAAATTTTGATATCAATTTCTAATTGTTGCTTCATCTTCACTAATTGGAATCATTTGTTGTGCCTCATTAGGAATAGATGCATAACTAAAACTTGCACTAGAATTACCATTTTTATCATAAGTAAAAAACACTTTATTTTCTGGTTGATTTAGTGTTACTAAATAAGAACGAATTATCGGATCATTTAATGATGATAAATATTCAGATTCCAGATTATTTTCATCAATAATAATATCATCAGGATTTTGCGGATTATTAAGTAATCTAACTGCTTTAATAAAATATTTTTGACCTGCAGGACTAACACCAACTCCACCATTAAATAATGTTCCTAATGTTGATCAGCCTAATCCAGCAATATCATTTGTAGAACCTGTTGTGCCTTCATTTAATGCATTTGTAACCTTATCAACAACTACATTGATGTTTTTTACACTACTAAATTGAACAATTTTATTGTTACCAACATGTTGATTAGGTTTTAATGATGACATTGGAAGATTTATTGTATCATCATCTTCAACAGGACTATCAACACCAATAATAATTGTTTTTAAATTATTTTGTTTTACCTTTCTTACTGCATGTTGAACTTGCCCACCAGCAACTGGTATAAAAACTGAAGGTGCAGTACTTTTATTTGATAAAAAACTTTCAATAATATCAATTCCACCATTTGGATCAAATGAATGAGCAAAATTTTGATTTTCTCCAGATCCAACAAATTTTTGATGAACTTTTTGATAATTGAAATTAGTTTCCATTTTAGGTAAGATATTTTCATTAAAAAACTTTACACCTTGTTGGAAACCACCCATAAATGATGTAACTGATGGGAATGGAAAACCTCCATAGGTCGATCAAGATAAATCATTTCCAAAATAATCACGATTTTCATTTAAAAACTCTGCCATTGCAATTCCAGTAATAAATGATCCTAGATCTGAACGAAATTGAGCTGAAGCTAAATTTGTTGATCAAAATGGTTGTAATTTAGATGCATCAATTAATCCATTATTAGGATCATTAGGATTTTCTGGATTTGACAAAAAAAGCGGGAAACCATAGACATCGTCAATTAATAGGTAACCCGCTTTACTAAAGTAATCATAGAAAGTTGAATTTTGTTGTTCTGTAAGACATAATGCATTTGTAATTGGAGTTGTATGCGCATAACTAGCCAAATATAACAACTTAGAACCATTAACAATTGCAGCAAAGTATGCTTGAATTAAATCATTAGTTGAAGCCGACTGAGGCGCAGTATAGTATCTTCTATAACGATTTTGTTCGCTATTCAATACAAAACCAGTAGCAATACCAGCTGTAACTACTGCAGCTCCACTAATCCCTAACAAAGTAAATAGTAATTTTTTCTTAATCATAGTAACTTATATTTTTAATATTACCACAAATCTAAAATGTAACTTAATGTCTTTTGAAAATTATTTTTTAGGAATTGGTGGTAATTCAATTCCCTCTTGTTTTCAATAATCTATTAGACCACTATAACATGATTGATAAAAACTATTATCAAACAAAATTGATGTTGGAGATTGAAAAATTATTCTAGAAATATTTTTATTATCTAGATAGTCTTGCTTATTAAATTCATTTGTTAAATTTAATTTTTTACGAATATCAATTGTTGATTTATTATTTTCAATTCATTCCTTAATTAAATCAAATCTTTGATCAACAAATTTATCATTGTAAAAATTATTTAATCATTTTTTGATTTCTTCATCACTTTTTTCTATTGGTAACATTTGTGCACCACTATTAGTAATGTCAGCATACGAAAATGTTTGAGATGATCCAATGGAATAAGTTTTATTTTCTGGTAAATCTAAATTTTTTAATATTTGTATATAAATAGGATTTGTTGATTTTAATGCAGCCATATAAGAATCATATTTAGTATTGTCTAAAATTTGCATTGCATTAATAAAAAATTTTTTACCAGATTCACTAACTCCTACACCACCATTGAATAATGTACCAAGAGAAGAATATCCAATACCACCAATATGTGCATATTCTAAAGATTCATTTTGATCAGGAATATTTTTTCCTTTATTAATATTTTGTGTAATAAGGTTAAGCATATCACCTAAATTTTTTACACTACTAAATTGGATAATTTTATTATTACCAATATTTTTATTAGGTTCTAATCCATTTAATGGTAAGTTAACTGTATCATCTTCTTCAATTGCACTATCAACACCAATAATAACTGTCTTAGTGTTTCTTTGACGAATTAAACGAGCAGCTGAACCAATTTGTGGACCAGCAACCGGTAAGATTAGTGATGGTTTCATATTTAATAAATTACCAATTAAGTCATCTGCTTGATTAGGATCAAAACCATTGGCAAAATTTCCTGATTGGTTTTCATTTAATAGGATTTTTTTAACTTCTTTAAATTCTGGTTTTAAAGGAACAATATTTTTGTTAAAAAATTCTACTCCTCTTTCAAATCCACCCATGAAACATGTTACAGTTGAGAATGGCAAACCACCATAAGTACATCATGTTAATTCTGTACCAAAATAATCTTGATTTTCATTTAATAATTGTGCTGCTGCAATTCCCGTGATAAAAGAACCTAAATCTGCTCTAAATAAAACTGCTGCAACATTTGTACTTCAAATTGGTTGTTGATAATCTAAACCATCAATTCCAATAACATTTCCTTTTTCATCCTTCTTTTCAATAAAAACTGGAAATCCATAATTAGAGTCTAATAATAGAAATCCAGTTTTATTGAAGTAATTGTAAAGAATTTGATTTTGCTCTTTTTTAATATTTAGAGATTCTGTTAATGGTACACCATGAACATAACTTGGTAAATACAAAAGTTTTGCACCATTAACAACTGAAGCTAAATACGATTGAATGATATCCGTATTACTTGAGCTGCTTGGTGTAGTGTAATAATGATTGTAAACTTGCTTTTGTGAGGAGTAATAATAAGAAACACCAATCGCTGTAGCTGATGCTACAATAATTGGTGCTGTAATGATAGTAATAATATATTTCTTTTTTAGCATATTTTTAACCTAATAGATGATTATATAATTATCTTTTAGGTTTTAAAAATATTTTATTTTTTATTAATTATCAAAGTATCGTCTTTTTCATTGAACCCTATTTCGAATTCTTTATTTTTAAAAATATCACTTTGAATAATTAGTTGAGCTAAATTATTCTCAATATATTTTTGAATTCAACGTTTAACTGGACGAGCTCCATATTGCGGATCAAATGCTCTTTTTGAAATAATTTCACTTACATTATCACTAAATTTAATTAAATATCCCTCTTGATGCAATCTTGCTGAAACTTCATCTAATAAACGAATGCTAATTTCTTTTACAACTTTATCATCCAATGGATTAAAGACTATAATTTCATCAATTCTATTGATTAATTCTGGTTTTAGATAATGATTTAATTCTTCTATTGCTTTTGCCTTTTCATTATTTAAAATTTTATCTGCTCCAATATTTGAAGTCATAATGATGATTGTATTTTTGAAATTTACTATTCTACCCTGAGAATCTTTTAAAGATCCTTCATCAAGAATTTGCAAAAATAAGTTCAACACATCTTGATGTGCTTTTTCTATTTCATCAAAAAGAATAACAGAATATGGATTACGTCGAACAGACTCAGTTAATTCTCCTGCTTTTTCATATCCAACATATCCTGGTGGTGCACCAATCAATTTAGAAACTGAATGTCGTTCCATAAATTCAGACATATCAAATCTAATCATTGCTTTTTCTGTATTAAATAATTCATATGCCAAGGCTTTTGCAACTTCAGTTTTACCAACCCCTGTTGGACCAATGAATAGAAATGAACCAATTGGACGATTTGGATCATTAATACCAGCTCGACCACGTAATACAGCATTGGAAACTAGTTTTATTGCCTTATCTTGTCCTTTAACACGTTTTGATAAATTCTTATCAAGATTTAATAATTTTTCTTTTTCTGTTTCAACTATTTTATTTAAAGGGATTCCAGTTGATTTAGAAATAACTTCACTTACTTCATTTTCAGTAACAGTGTCTTTAATTAGTCTATTATCTTGTTGGCGAACTTTTTCTTCTTGTAAACTTTTTTGTTGTTCTAATTCTGGAATTTCATAATATAGCAATTTAGATGCTTTTGTATATTCACCTTGAGATTGATATTGTTCAATTAGTGAACGAGCATTATCAATTTTACTTTTTAACTCAATAATTTTGTCTGCTTCTTGTTTTTCTTTTGATCAAATATCTGTAAGTTTTTTATCTTCTTCTTGAAGAATTACTAACTTATCTTCAATTATTTTTAAACGATCAATTGATTTTGCATCATTATCTTTTTCAAGTGATGCTTTTTCAGTTTTTAAATTAACTATTTCACGTCTAATATGATCTAATTCTTCTGGCATTGAGTGCATTTCAGTTTGAACTTTCGCACACGCTTCATCGATTAAATCAATTGCTTTATCTGGTAAAAAACGATCTGAAATATAACGTTCTGATAAATCAACTGCAGATATTAAAGCATTATCAGTAATTTTTACACCATGAAAAACTTCTCATTTTTCTTTTAAACCACGCATAATTGTTAATGCTTCGGTTTTAGTTGGTTCAGTAACTAAAACTTTTGTCATACGACGTTCAAGCGCTGCATCTGGTTCAATAAATTGTCGATATTCATTTAGTGTAGTTGCACCAATCAATTTAATTTCTCCACGAGCCATCATTGGTTTTAATATATTTGCAGCATCCATCGCTCCTGATGTCTTACCCATTCCAACTAATTGATGAACTTCATCAATAAAAAGAATTATTTGAGAGTTAGAATTTTTAATTTGACTAATAATTTGAGTTAATCTTTCTTCAAACTGACCTTGATAACTTGCTCCCGCAATCAATGATGAAAGATTTAATTCTCAAATTTCTTTATCTATCAAATTATCTGGAACATCACGATGAACTATTCGTTGTGCCAATCCTTCAACAATTGCAGTTTTACCAACACCAGGTTCTCCAATCAAAACTGGATTATTTTTGCTTTTACGAGAAAGAATTTCTATAACACGACGAATTTCTTCTTCACGTCCAATAATTGGATCAATCTTATTAGCAATAACTTCTTTATTAATATTGCGTCCAAAATTTTCTAATGCATTAAATCCTGGACCACCTGTTTGTTTTATTTCCATATTATCTCTCCTATTTTTCTCTTCTCTTTTATATGATTATAACAAAAATTAGCACTCGTTATTAACAAGTGCTAATTTTGTAATTTATTTATTGTATACTAGTCCTTTAAGACGAGTCATTGATTTAATGGCCTCACTTAAACCTTGCACACCAAAACCTGAATTTTTAACTCCTAAAAATGGGAAGAAGTCTGGTCCACGAGCAGATGAACGATTTAAATTTACTGAACCACATTCTAACTTCATTGCAATTTTTTCAAATAATTGGATATCTGATGTAAATACAGAAGCTTGTAAACCATATTCAGATTTGTTTGATAGTTCTATTGCTTCTTCAATACTATTAACTATAAGTATTGGTAAAACCGGACCAAAAGGTTCTTCTCATGCTATTCGCATATCTTTATTAACATTGTCTAAAATAATTGGATAAATAATATTACCGTCACGTTTTATAGTTGTAGTTGAAATTGCTCCATTATCAATAGAATCATTAATTAATTCCATTACATAATCTGCTGATTTACTAGATACTAATGGAGTAATATTTGGATTTTCTTGTGGTAAACCAATGGTTAGTTTTTTTGTTAATTCAGTGATTTTTTTAACTAACTCTGAGTGATTTTTTCTAGTAACAAATACACGTTTAATAGCTGTACATCGTTGACCATTATAACTTAATCCACCTTTAACAATTTCAGAAGCAGCTAAATCAATATCAGCATCATCTAAAACAATGGCTGGATCTTTCCCACCCATTTCCAAAACCAAAGGAACTTTATATGCAATTTTTGCAATATGGTTTCCTACATTTGCACTTCCTGTGAATGAAATCATTTTTACAAATGGATGAGAAACTAATAAATCGCCTATTTCTTTACCTTGACCAATAACACAATTAACAATACCGGGTTTAAAATCTATTTTAGAAAATAATTCACTAATAAATGCACCAACAAGACTACCTTGAGTTGCTGGTTTGTAAACAACAGTATTCCCTGAAATTAATGCTGGTGCTAATTTTGAAATTAGTAAATTTATTGGGTAGTTAAAAGGTGAAATTGCTAGAACAACACCTAAAGGTTCCAATATAAACTTACCAATTTTATTTTTTACTTTATGAATTGTTTCATCCATTACTAATGGATTATTCATCATTTCTTCATAAATATTGATTGTGTCAACAATATATTCAGCACTTCTTTCAACTTCAACAATTGCTTCTTTTTTTGATTTAGCAATTTCTAAGCATAATAAATTTGCCAACTCTTCTTTATTTTCTAGTAGTTTATCTTTAAATTCTAAAAGTAATTTTTTTCTATTAGTAAATGAAGTATTCTTTCATTCATTGAAAGCATTATTAGCAGCATTCATTGATATTTTAACTATTTCTTTTGGATCAAAAAGAGGAACTTCACCTGCAACTGAGTTATCAGATGAATTGATAATTGACATTTTTTTACTACTATCAATTAATTTTCCATTTACAAGTATTTTAAATTGTTTCATTTTTTTCCTTACTTCTTTTACAAATATTATATATCACTGGTAAAGAATAAATTAATCCAGATATGATAGATAAGATTGTTGCTATATAAAGTAATAAATTTTGAATTCCCCAATAATATGATGAACTAATTAGTGATTGATTTCCACCAAAGAAAAATAAAAAAGAAATTGCAATAATTAAAACAAAAGTTTTTATTTTTCCATAAATATTAGCTGCTGATACAATATTTTTTTGCAACATATAGAAACGCAATCCATCAATAATGAAATCACGAACTAATAAAATAATGGGTATTCAAATTGGAACTAAATTTTGTTGAGGACTTGCTAAACAAAAAAGTGTGCAATTTATTAAAAGTTTATCTGCTAGTGGATCTCAAAATTTTCCAAATGTACTAATTACATTAAATCTTCTTGCAAGATAACCATCAAGAAAATCTGTAAAACTTGCAACAATAAAAAGTATACCAGCTGCTATTTGTAAATCAGAAATTTCTAACAAACAAATTTGATTGCTTAAATTAAATTTAAGACTATACGCAATATTTATAGGTTTTACTAAAAGAAGAACAATAATTATTGGAACTAAAACAATTCTAAATATTGTTAAAATATTGGGAATATTTTGTTTTTGAAATATTTTTGTTTTCATTAAAAACTAATTGAACCGTGTGTACGTGGAAATGGAATTGCATCACGAATATTAGTAATACCAGTTAGATACATCACTAGACGTTCAAATCCTAAACCAAACCCAGCTGAACTATAATAACCATATTTTCTTAAATTTAAATATCAATTCAATGGTTCTAGATTCATGTTTAATTCTTGACATCTAGCAAGTAATTTATCATAGCTTGCTTCCCGAACAGATCCTCCCATTAATTCACCAATTCCTGGAACTAGTACATCTGTTCCTTGAACTGTTTTTCCATCTGAGTTTTGCAACATATAAAATGATTTAATTTCTTTTGGATAGTTATATAAGATAACAGGTGATTTACAAACCTCTTCACATAAATAACGTTCATGTTCGCTTCCTAAATCCATTCCAAAATGAATATCATTATCTTCAAAATTATGGCCATTTTTTACAGCTTCTAATAGTTTTTCGATTCCTTCTTCATATGACATACGAATAAAAGGTTTTTCAATTAATTGTTTTATTCTATCTACTAAATTATTATCAACTTCATCATTTAAAAATTTGATTTCATCAGCACATGATTCAGAATAATATTTAACAATATATTTAATCATTGATTCTTCTAATTGCATTAATTCTTCTAAATTACTAAATGCCATTTCTGGTTCAATCATTCAAAATTCAGCAGCATGTCTAGCTGTATGTGATTTTTCTGCTCTAAATGTTGGACCAAATGTATAAATATTTCTAAAAGCTTGAGCGTAAGCTTCACCATGTAATTGACCAGTGACAGTTAAGTTGACTTGTTCACCAAAAAATTGATCTTTTTCATTTGTTGTTAAGAAGAATGTTTCCCCTGCACCTTCACCATCATTAGATGTAATTAATGGAGTTGCTGTTCAAACAAAATTTAGTTCATGAAAAAATTTATGAATTGCAAATGCTAATTCAGAACGCGCACGCATTACTGCAGAAAATAAATTTGTTCTAGGACGCAAGTGAGCAATATCACGTAAGAATTCAACTGTTTGTTTTTTATTTTGTAATGGACATGATTCATCATTATCTTTTAATAAAGTTATATTTTTTGCTACTAATTCAAATGGTTGTTGAGCGGTTGGAGTAGACTTTATTACACCACAAACTTCAATTGCTGATAATGTACGAAAATTTGCAACTTCATTGGAGTTTGAAACTTCATCATTCTTATAAACTATTTGAATTGGTTTAAATGATGTACCATCATTAAAACTAATGAAACCAATCTTTCCATTAAAACGATTTTGTTTAACAAATCCTCTTAATGTAACTTCTTTATCAATATATTTTTCAATATTTGTATGAATTAATTTAATAGTTAATTCCATATTATTCTCCTAGATTTTGTTTTAGTGATTCTATTCTATCTAGTTTTTCTCAACTAGAATCTTTTTGATTATTTCCAAAATGTCCATAAGTAGATGTCTTTAAATATTCAACATCAAACAATTTTAGATCATTGATAAAATCATTAACTTTAATTTTAAATGATTTTAAAATTGCATTTAAGATTTGCTCATCAGAATATTTTGATGTACCGAATGTATTGATATTAATTGAAATTGGCTCTGGCATTCCAATTCCAAATGATAATTGTATTTCACAACGATTAGCAATCTTAGCGGCAACAATATTTTTTGCAATATAACGCGCAAAGTATGCACCACTACGATCAACTTTTGATGGATCTTTTCCACTAAATGCTCCCCCACCATGACGAGCATATCCACCATAAGTATCAACAATAATTTTTCTACCAGTTAATCCTGTATCTCCAATTGGTCCACCAATAATAAATTTTCCACTTGGATTTATAATTTTTTTAAAATCAAGATTTAAATTATGGTTTTTAGCAACTTGATCCATTAATGGGGAAACGAATTTTTCAATATCTTTTTGATTACATTTATCAGTATGTTGAATTGATACTAGAAAGGTATCAATTCTTAGGTTATTTGAATCTGTATAGTTAATTGTGACTTGAGATTTCATATCAGATTTAATGTAATTAAATTCTGGTTTTAAGCGATTCTTATCCATAAGATAAACTAATTCGTGAGCTAAAGTAATTGGAAGTGGCATTAAATCTTTTGTTTCATCACATGCATAACCAAATACTATTCCTTGGTCACCAGCAAAAATTTCAGAATTATTTTTAACAACAGCACTATTGATATCTTGACTTTGAGAATTAATATTACTAATAATTGTAAAATCTGATTCAGTATAACCTAGTGGTTTAACTATCTCTCAAGCAATTTTTACAACATCAACATATGCATTAGTAGTTATTTCTCCACCAATAACAATTAGATGGTTACTTGCAAAAACTTCACAAGCAACTTTACTGTTTTTATCTTGTCTTAGGCATGCATCAAGAATTGCATCAGATATTTGATCGCAAATTTTATCAGGATGACCAGGACCTACTGATTCACTTGTAAAAAGTTTCTTAAATTTTTGCATATATTTTCCTATATTTAATTTAAATTAAAATTATAAATCACTTAGTTCTTGTGTTAATTTTTTTGCAGCACTTTCTTGATTTTTAATTCAATAATATTCATCTATGCAATAACATTTGTAACCACGATCCATAATGAAATAATATTGATCAATGATTTCAAACATATTTTGAATATCTGCATTATCTTTGAATTTATTGATAATAATTGCGAGTTTAGTTTCTTTTGTTTTTGCATCTAAAATTGCAAAATCAATAATTCTTGAACCAATATCATAATTAGACACTAATTTATATCGTTCATTTTTACTAATAAATTTATTAATAATTGATAAGATTTGTTCACTAATAATTTTTCTTTCAACAAATGAACCTAATATATTTTTATTAGTTGTTTCATTTTCTAAATAATCACAATAATTTATAAATTGATAAAATAATTTAGCATTTGGATTATTAATATTAATTGACATTTCATTTGCAAGGAATGATTTTACAATTATCATTTTTTCTTTTGCACGAGTGATTGCCACATTTAAACGGTTAACACCACCATCCATAAACACAGGTCCAAAGTTGGCTCTAAATGCACCTAATGCATCTTTACCATATGTCATAGATAAAATAATTAAATCACCTTCATTACCTTGGACATTTTCTAAACTACATACAATTAAATCACCATTTGTATATTTTTCAAAGATTTGCGGTGATAAACTCATATTTTTTAGAATTAATTGTTCAATATATGCACTTTGTTTAATACCGAATGTTACAACAATAATTTTTCCATATTTATCAATATTTTGCATTAACAATTCATATACTGTTGTAGCTTCTTCTTTGTTTACTCCATCATCATAAACACTTTCAACATTGACAACTTCAATAGCATGTTTTGTAATACCATTTCTATTAACGAACTCAAGGTTATTGTTATAAATATAGTCATTGCTAAATTGAATTAAATCACGATGGTTTGAACGATAGTGGTTTCGCAAATGATATGTAGGTCATAACGAAACTTTTGCACGATCTAATAAAGAATCTACTTGATCATTATCTGCATATTCATAATTTTGTGATTCATTTTCAGCTCTATTAGCAAAGAATGAAGTTGGTTTTAATTGTTTATCATCTCCAGCGACTATCTTAATTGTGCAACGGTAAACAATTGGATATGCCCGTTCCATAAATATTTGCGATGCTTCATCAAAAATTCCATAATCAAAAATATTTTTTTCTAATGGTAAAGATTGAGAAATCAATTCAGGAATTGAAATTCAAATTGGAAAAATAATTTTTAATTCATTGTAATAATTTGTAATAAATTCTTTGATTGGAACATTATTCTTTGCATCACGACGAGCAATTGAAAATACTTCACGAATTCTTTGTTTTGTTCTATCATCCAAAGAAAACAATCGTAACTTTAAAATATTTAAACAATGGTCAGCAATAATATTTGTTACATTATTTGCTTCATTAATTAAAGCGCTACGATATGAAAGGATGTTTGATCATAAATCTGTTTCAAGAATTTTATTACCACCAATAATCTCATTTTCAAAAGTAATAATTTTGGAAATGATTGTGTATTCTTCATTAGAAATATGAGAAATTGCCGAGAAATTAATAATATCTTCACTTGAGAAGAAAACTAATTGTTTTTCTCCTAATTCAAGAATATATTGTTCATTTAATCATTGATTGAAATACATTAAAACAATATTTTGATCAATAGCAAAGATATCTTCTAAATCAAATAATTTTAATAAATATTCATTATCATTTTCTTCAATTTTTGAAAACATTTTAAAAATATTAAAATATTCTTTGCATTGTTCATCATTTAAATCACCATTCAATTCAATGAATGAATTTAACTTTGTATTTGCAATAAATGCATTGAATAAATTTTGAAATTGATTTACTACTTTTAAATTATTTATTTTAGAAACAAATGAATTAATTTTGCTTGCTTTCAAAACCATATATTCAAGCAAGTCTCTATTGAATAAACTAGATGATGATTGTAATTCTGTTAATCCAATTTTTTGTTTTTTCAATAATCATGGATTTTTATTTATTGAAGATAAAAAATGACGATTTGTAATTAATTTAGCACTTTCTAAAAAAGCAATAAATTTTGATTTTAAGTTTGGAATGTTTTTATTATGAGTTCGCAAGAAATTTAAAAAATTATATTGAACATCAAATGAAATTAAATCTTCTTTTTGTTTTTTTAGATGTGGAATGAATTCTGGATTAATTTTATTTTCAATTAAAAAATTTTTATACTCATTCATTTTATTGAAGAAACTTTCAATATTTAAGAATGAATAATAATAAACCATGCCATTTAAAAAGCCTAAAGAATTATTTTCTTTGACAAATTTAAGAATTCTATAGTCTACTTGATTTAATAATTGTATATAGTCATTAAATGTTGTTCCATTTGAATCAACTTTTTTCAAAATTCAACTTAAATTATTAAATTTATCTTTTAATAAATCTCGTTCATGAATTGTATTTTCTAAATATGAATTGATGTTTATTTGTTGAGAATCAATTGAAGTATCAGATAACATATTTTCTAATTTATCTGCAATAAACAAAATTTTGTTATAAAAATCTGACTTACTTTTTAAGTTAGCAATATAAAGTGTAAAGTTTGCAATATCGTCTAAACGATCAATAATAACATCCAATGCAACACGTTTTTCTGCAGCTAATAAAATAGATTTTTCACGTAACATTGCATTAATTATAATGTTGGTAATAACTTCAGATTTACCAGTTCCAGGTGGGCCAAAAATAATTGTATTTTGGTTTAATGAAGAACGAATTGCATATTTTTGATAAATATTTAAAGGACGACCAATTGAAACTAAATTTTGCCCATGAATTTCATCATTTACAAACTTATTTTTTGTGAACCCTTCTGAACTATCAAATGGATCAACATTCATTTTAATAAGTTGTTCTAAATCATATTTTAATGCTCCACCAGTTGGTTCATAAATTCCACAAACATATGCTTGTTGAATTTTAAATCCAACAAATGAAGAAACATCACGATTTTCAATAAAACCTGTATTTTCATCAATAACTTCTATATTAACTTTAAAATTATTTTTAAAAACATTGATTATTGGTTCAATGCTTTTTGTTTTATAACAATCGTTTGCAATATCAATTATTGATAAATTTGCTTTATATTCATTTGATAATAATGATAATAATTTTTCATTAATAACAAAATTATTCATACTTGGAACATGCTTAATTGTATAAACATCATTCTTGCGACTAATTTCAATTGGATACAAGAACAATGGAGCATTTACTTGCGTGCCCATAATTGTTAAACCACTAATAAAATTAGTTCCTAAGTATAAAGAATATATACCTGTATTTTCATCAATAATTTTGTTCTTTTTGATAATAGCATCAAGTTTTCTATTTTGAGTTGATGTTTTAGACAAAATTAATTGAATTGTTGATTCTTTAAATTTTTCAAAGTTATGTTCTAATTTTTCAACTCTAGTTTTTGCTAAGAAAATTTCATTTTCAGATAAATAATTCAAAAATGATTTCGTTGTGTGAAATGAATTTAATTCCTCTTCAAGAACATCTCTTCCTTTTGAATTAGATAAAGTTAGTATTTCATTATTCTTGCTAATAAAATTTTCTATTTCATCAGTATTAAAATATTTTTGTAAATCAAATGATCAGTTTGTAATACGAGTTTTAATACATATATCACGGGGTAATGTATTAATTAAGTTTGCAAGTTTTGTTTTTATAGCTTTACTTTTTGAATTAGTAGGATTACTCATATTTTTATATCTCTCGAATTAATATATTGTTTAGAAATGAAAAGCACAATTGAGAGTTTGCCAATTGAATAATTCCATTGACAATTTTTATCAATTGTGCTTATATATTTAATAGTTGAATTTTATAATTAACAAATTATTTGTTAGTTGCTTTTTTTCTTTCTTCTGTATTAATTTTGCTAGAAGTTTGTTTAACTATTTCCTCAATACGTCTACCAGAATCTGTATAACGACTATTAGAAACTCTTAGTTTTTTTTCGGAAATTTTTCCACTTTTTTCTTCAACAGATACTTCTTCTTTTTTAGGAGAAACTACTTTTTTAGTAGTTGATCCACTAGAAGATTTTTTAGTAGAAGTTGATACTTTACTAGAAGATGATTTAGTAGATGATGATTTTTTAGATTTTGAATTTGAATTAGTAAATTCTAGTTTAATTTCTGAACTTGCTTCTGGAGCAACTCATTCATCATCTTTATTATCACTAATAACTTGTCCTTTGATACGACGACTACCATCAACATTGTATAGGGAACGGTAAATTCCACGATATATTTCAGAGACAATAATAAATATTAGTAAAGCAGCAAATGGTAAGAAGAATACATAGTTATAGTTTGTATATTTCATTAATGCTAAGTCATTATAGAATCCCATATTAAATAAATTATTAACATATGGAACAAATGATACAAATCCAATTAATAGAATTGATATACCAACGAATAACAACATCTTAGCTGAATCTTTTGGTTTTTGTGTAAATAATGATCCACCTGTACGAGCATATAAACCATTAATTGCTAAACATAAACCAATTGTTAAGAAAGAAAGTAAACTACCGAAATTGTAGTGTGTTATGAATGTATCATAACTTATTGCATATGATCCTGCAAGGCTAGTACCCATAAAGTTACCAGCTACACCAAATTCATTGAATTGTTGAACATTGTAATAAATTCAACGAATATCTAATCTAAAGTCTTTATTATTACCAAATCCAACAAAGAAAGCAAATAATGACATTCCAGAAATTAATAATCCAAAAAGAATAATTTCAGTCAACATCCGCTTATCTATTATATGGAGTTTTGGATTTCTTGGTTTAAATGACATGACATTTTCATGTCTAATATTACTTGCAATTGCAAATGATAATATTGTTTCAACTGCAACGTTTAAGAAAAGGATTTGTAGAGACTTAATAGGAGAAATAAAGAATACTAAGATTCCTAAGAAAATTGTCATGAAGTTCGCTAAGTTTGCAGTTAACAACATTGTCAATGCAGACTTAATATTTAACATTACACGACGACCAGTGTCAATTGAACGAACAATTGTAGCAAAGTTATCATCACTTAGAACAATAGCAGAAGAGTCTTTAGCAACATCTGTACCACTACCCATTGCACAACCAACGTTAGCAGCTTTTAATGAAGGAGCATCATTAACACCATCTCCCGTCATTGATACAATTTTGCCATTTGCTTTTCAAGCATTGACAATTCTTAACTTATCAGCTGGAGAAACACGAGCAAATACACTATATTGATCAATTGTTTCTGCAAGTTTTTCATCACTAATTTTAGCTAGTTCTGAACCACTAATAACTTTATCATTTTTACGTAAAATTTTTAATTCTTTTGCAATTGCAGCGGCAGTACTTGCATGGTCACCAGTAATCATAACTGTACGTACACCAGCAGAACGTAATTCACTAACTGAAACAAGTGCTTCAGGACGTGGTGGGTCAATAATACCTAATAAACCAACTAAAGTTAATTCATGTTCAATGTTATGTGTTGTAATTTTACTTGGTAATTCATTTACATAACGAACAGCAACAGCAAGAACACGAAGAGCATTATTACCTAATTCATCATTAATGTTTTTAGCTGTTTCAATTATTTTATGATCAGTGTCTTTAGCTAATTTACTTAAAATTCTATCAGGTGCACCTTTTGTAATAATCATATATTTGTATTTTGAATCATCAGATGGAACAACAACTGACATCATTTTACGATCTGCATCAAATGGAATGTCTGTAATACGAGCAAATTTTTCATTTAATTTGTCAATGCTATTTCCTTGTTTTGCATATCCTTTTAAGATAGCAGTTTCTGTTGGGTCACCAATATATTTAGTGTGTCCACGTTCTACATAAGTTTGGGCATCACTACATAAAGTTCCATATTTGAAAATATCTAATTTTCCATCAACAGAACGAGTTGTATTGAATAATTGTAATGCATATTGTGGTTGTCAAACACGAGTAACTGTCATAACATTTTTAGTTAATGTACCAGTTTTATCAGTACAAACAACACTTAATGCACCTAATGTTTCAATTGCAGATAATTGTTTTACCAAAGCATATTGTTTTGATAAAGAACGAGCAGCAATTGATAAGATAATTGTAATTACAGCTAATAATGTTTCTGGAATTGAAGCAATTGCTAGGTTAATAGAAACATTTAAAGCTTCACCTCATCCACTACCATTGATACCTTCATAACCAGTCATAGCAACCATATATAAAATGAAAGTAACTGCACAAACTGCTACAGCAATAATACCAATAATACGTGATAATCAAGTAATTTGTTTTTGTAAAGGTGTAGGTTCTGGAACTTCTTGATCTAATAAAGCGGCAATGTTACCAATTTGAGTATTCATACCAGTGTATGAAATTCTAACATAACCTGTTCCATTAACTACATTTGTACCAGAAAAGACTCAATCTTTACGGTCGCCTGGTTGCATATTTTCATTAGATTCAAATTCATGATCTTTTAAAACTTCTTCTGATTCACCAGTAAGAATTGATTCATCAACTTGTAATAAAGAAGATGAAATCAATTTACCATCAGCTGGAATTCTTTCGCCAGATTCTAAGAAAACAATATCACCAGGAACAACGTTTGCAGCAGATATAAGACGAGTTTTTCCGCCACGAACAACTTTTGCGACTGGAGCAGACATTTCCTTCAATGCTTGAAGGGCTTTATCTGTTTTATCAGATTGTCGGATACTTAAGAAAATATCTGTAAAGATAATTCCGACAATAACAATAAATTCTAAAAATAAAGATAATCATTCAACATAATCACTTGGATGTCTTACAACAGCAATAATTCCTAAAATTAAAGAAATTACTGCAGCAACACAAAGTAATATTGTAACTAATTCTTTAAAATGTTCTAGTATACGTAATCATAATGGTTTTACATTATGAACCGTTAGTACATTGCTTCCATAGAGCGTTTTTGCTCTCCGAACCATTGCTGGAGTTAAACCACGTGTCGGATCAACTTTTATCGCACGTTTCCAGTAAGCACGTTCTTTTTTGGGCAATGTCTCTATTTTTTCTAGAGTCATATTTCCTCCAATTTTGTATAAAACAAATATAATTATAACAAAACATTAATTGATTAAAAATAATATAAATAAAATTTCTTTTTAAATAAGATGAAAAAAAGTATAATTATCGGAATTGAAACTAGTTGTGATGAAACTAGTGTAGCACTATATTTGAACAATAAATTTATCGATGAAATCACTACTTCTTCAATGCAAATTCAATCTAATTTTGGTGGAGTTGTTCCTGAAATTGCAACACGTTATCATCAAAGTAATATTCATAAAATTTTTAATGAATTAATTAAAAAAAATAATATAAAAATAGATGAAATTACACATATTGTTTATACTTCTTGTCCGGGACTTCCTGGATGCTTACATGTTGGAACATGTTTTGCTTTAACACTAGCAAAATTAACAAAAGCAAAATTAATTCCAATAAATCATCTATATGGACATATATTCTCAGGTTTTATTGACAAAGATATTGAAATTAAGTTTCCAATGATTGGCGTTGTTGTTAGTGGTGGACACACAACAATTTATTATGTTAAAAATATTGATGAAATAGAAATTCTTAATGAAACACAAGATGATGCAGTTGGAGAGGTTTTAGATAAAGTTGGAAGGGCATTAGATTGAAAGTATCCTGCTGGACCATTAATTGACAAAGTATTTGATCCAAGAAAAGCAACAATTAAATTAGTTAAAAATAATTTTAGTGTGCAAAGTCCTTTTAGTTTTAGTGGAATAAAAACAGCAGCTTTAAATTACATTAATATACACAAACAAAAAAATGAAACATTTGATGAAGTTTCATTAACATCAAGTGTGCAGAAATTTATTATTGATGATGTTGTAAATAAAGTTAAATATTGATTAAAAGAAAAAGAATGCAATATTGTTTGTTTAGGTGGGGGAGTATCTGCAAATAAATATTTGAGAGATGAATTGAGCAAAATTAAACTTGATAAATTAATCCTACCAAATCTTAAATATACTGGAGACCAAGCAACAATGATTGCTTTCTATGGAATGCTATTAATTAATTCCAAAAATCTGTATTAATAACTTTTATATTTAAATTGTTAGCTTCATCAAGTTTGCTGCCTGGATTTTCTCCGCATAACAAATAATCAACATTTTTAGAAATTGAGCTAACAACTTTACAATGATATAAATTTTCTAATATTTTTTTAATTTGGTTTCTTGGAATATTAAAACTACCTGTGATAACAAAGGTTTTATTAAGATATTCTTCAACAATTTTATATTTTTCAAATCCTGTAAGATCTTGAAAATAATTAGTATTAATTCCTAAACTTTGTAAATCTAAAATCATTTGTCAATTACTAGGACTATTAAAATAGTCATAAATTTGATTTGCTAAAATATCTCCAACATCATTAATTTTTAATAATTCTTCAATGGTAGCTGATTTTAAATTTTCTATTTTTTTAAAGTAAATAGCAAGTTTGTCTGCTAGTGTTGCACCTAGATTGGAAATACCTAATGCACACAATAATTTTTCTAGTGAATTAGTTTTAGAACTATTGATACTAGATAAAATATTGTCTATCATTTTATCTTTGATTTTTAAATCCAATTGAATTATTTGATCTCTTTTTTCTTCTAATTTGTATAAATCTACAATTGAATTAATAAATCCATTTTCATATAATTTTGTAATAATTTTTTCATTAACACCGCGAATATTCATACAATCTCGTTCACAAAAATATGAAATAGATTTAATAATTTTTGTTTTACATAATTTATTAACGCAAAATTGATCTACATCGGGTTCAAATTTTTCTAAAATAGATCCACAAGAAGGACAAAATTCTGCTTGTTGAAAAGGAAAACATTTATCTGTTCTTTTTAACAAATCAACATAATCTAAATATGGAATAACATCGCCTGATTTATATAAATAAACTCAATCATTAATCCGAATATCTTTTTTTTGAATGTATTCATAATTATTTAATGTGACTCTAGAAATTAAACTTCCATCAATCCTAATAGGATCAAGTTCTCCAACATATGTGATTTTTCCTGTTCTTCCAACATTGCAAGAAATACCTAGTAATTGAGTTAAACCAAGTTCAGCAGGAAATTTATAAGCAATTGCTCATTTCGGAGATTTTGCGGTATATCCTATTTCTTCATATCATTTGATTTGATTAAGTTTTACAACTACTCCATCAATTACATATGGTAGTTCATCTCGTATTGCAGTTAGCTTATTAATTTTTTCTCAAACTAAATTAATATTGTCTACTTCTTCAATAATTGGACTTGTTAAAAATTTGTTTTCTTTTAATCAATGCAAACAATCTGATTGAGTATGTAAATTTAATTGTTCGCTATTTGGAATGTAGTAAAAAAATGCATCTAATTTTCTTTTTTGAGTAATTGATGAATCTAAATTACGGAGTGAACCTGCAGCTGCATTTCTTGGATTGGCAAAAAGTTTTTGGTTATCTTCTAAATTTTCATTTAATAACTTAAAATTTTCTTTTGTCATATAAACTTCACCACGAATCTCAATTGTCATGTTTTGATATTTTGGTGATAAATATATTGGAATACTTGGAATTGTTTTTATGTTATTTGTAACATTTTCTCCAAATTCTCCATCTCCTCGAGTAAGCGCATATTTAAGAACACAATTTTCATAGATTAAAGTAATACTTAATCCATCTATTTTTGGTTCAACAACATAGTTGTAAATATTGGTGAAATTTTTAATATTGTTATCAAATTTTTGAAGTTCCACTTCATTAAAAGCATTTGCTAATGATAAGACAGGAGCAAGGTGACGAACTTTTTCGAATTTCTCATAAACAAAACCCCCAACTTTGCAACTTGGTGAGTCTTGGCTTTGAAATTGTGGATATAAGTTTTCTAATTCAATTAATTTATTCATTGTTTTGTCATAGATTGCATCACTTACAGTTGGGGCATCTAAGACATAATATTCATAATTTCATTGTTTTAATTGATTACGCAAATCATTTATTTGTTGTTCAATTTCAATCTCATTTTTTTCTAAATTATTCATATTAATATCCTATCTAAATAAATTGAATTGACTACTTTAAGTAATTTTAAAATAAAAAAATATTGCATAAAACAGATTTATGCAATATTTAAATAAAACTTTAAAATGGAGCAGATGACGAGAATCGAACTCGCGTATCAACCTTGGCAAGGTTGCATTCTACCATTGAATTACATCTGCATAACCATTCATATTCTATAAGATTTTTTAGAATATGAATAGAAAATATTTTTATGCTTCTGCTTTAACTATCTCTTCG
>CAJUTA010000036.1 GCA_910589685.1 uncultured Ureaplasma sp. | reverse complement strand
TTTCAAGGTTCACACAGTTTGCGAATGTTTTGGTTAGAGCAGCGTTGTTTGAAACACCGTTTGGTAGCGGGTTGCTAATGATTAGATTACTCAAGAAAATATATATTGTTTTAATTTATTGTCACTAAAATAATATTTAAACATCAAATGTATTAAAAAATAATCATATAATCTAATATTTAAATATTTAATTTAAATTCAATTAAGATATGAAAATTTCATTAAAAATCAATAGATTTTTTATATTAAAATAATTGATGATGTCTAAACAAAACTTAACAAAAATTGATTGGAAAAAAGTTTTCCATTCAAAAAAAATAGATTCTATATTAGATGCAGTTAATCTTTTTTTTAATAAATATGAAGATTTAATATCCAAATTTGATAGTGATCTTTCAAAATTTAAATTAAAAAAAGAAACTTATATTTTTCCATCAAGTGATATTGATTTTGCTAGTCAAATTAAAATTCTTACAATTTTTGGGTTTGAAATAGTTTATCAAATTACAAAAGAAGAAATAATAAAATCTACAATCAATAAATTTATTGATAATAAGAAGTTTATTACTCCTGATACTTGATTTTATATATTGACATTAGTTAATGAATCACTAATGTATATTAACTATCAAGGAAGCATAACTAAATTTCTTTCTCTTATTACTATAGTAGAAGAGATTAGTAATAGATATAGTGATACTTTAAAAGTTGATTTAGAAAAAATGAATGAATTAGAAATTAACTCAATACAACTTGAGAAAGTAATGAAAAAAAATGATTAATTTGTCACAATCAAGCATAATTAGCATCATTGTTAATTTTCTTATATTTTTTATATTTTTAATTGTTTCTTTCATTCTTATTAACAAAATTAAATTAGACAAAAACGGATACAAATATTTATTTTGGTTGTACACAATTTTTTGGATTCCAATTATGCTTGTTCGTCCATATCGCGGAACAATTCAAAATGCAATTGATTCTAATTTTTTTACAATAGTTATTGCTGTTTATGGTGCTATAGGAATTTTTATCCGTATTTTTGCAGATATTATTTCCTACTTATTTAAATATCGCAAAATATTTCTTTATTTTTGTGCAATATCTGAAATTGCTCTTTTTATTCCATTGATCATTATTCCTAATACTGCGACTAATATATGTAGTTCAATTGGAATTGGTATTGGAGCGAGCTGTATTGGAACTTATGAATTATTGTTTAAAGAACAGTATGGAAATAAAAAAGCTTTTTTAACTGTTTCTGTTTTGGCTATCCCCCCATTATTGGCAAACTTTTTAACAGCTCCAATCCAATCAATTATGAAAACTGTTTCAACAGTCAATGGAGTTGTTGATCCAATGATAATGCGTTGAATGTGGTTAATTGCATTACCATTTATTGTTATTTCTTTTATTATGTTATTCTTTTTAAAAGAAAAGCCAAATATTATTGGCTTAGAAAATAATAAAAAAGATCAGGTTATCTTAAATAAAAACGAGCAATTTATTAATTGAATTTTTTTCATTAACATTGCCATCATTGGTTCAATTGTTGCATTTATCAAATTTACTAATTCTGATGCTTTAGCAACTGTTCATATCCAAAATTTAGGTACTTTAACAAATCAATCAACCAATAGTTATGAAGGTTATATTTCTGTAATTTTTAGTGTTTTCCAACTAATTGCAAGTATTATGATGGGATTCTATTTATTTAAGAAAATGCGAACAGAATGAATATTTATTATTGGTAGTTCATCATGAATAATTTATCAAATTTCGTCTGCATTTATTTCTAATCCAATTGCATATATGGCAATTCATGGAATTAATGGATTTGGATATGGTATTTTATATAATCTAACCCTTGCTTTAGTTTTATCAATTTCATCAAATAATAAAGTTGTAACTAAGATGGGATGATATCAATCAATTCTTGCAATTGGCATCACTGGATCTGGTTTCTATACAACTTGAATTAAAAATTCTATTTTGCCAAATAAGAATACAATTACACAATTTACACTATCTGAATATATGCATATTTATTTTGTGCAAAATATGATTTTAGCCGGTATTGTAGTTTTTATAACTATTTGATTCATATTGCTTATTTATTTCAAAAGAAAATTTGATTCAAAAACAGATCAATCAAAAATTGATAAAAACAACAATACTAAAACAATTTTAATTAATTCTAAAAATAGTTTATAAACAAAGATTTTTTATTTCTTCTAGCAAATCTTCATTTTCTTTAAAATAATTTCTTAATTGATTAATTCCTTGAGCAATTTTCTCATTTTTATAAGAATATCATGATCCACTTCTGTGAATAATATCTTTGGTAATTGCAAATTCCAAAATATCATTTAAATAATTAAATCCTGTTCCAAAATAAATATTTATAAAAGTGTTTTGGAATGGGACCCCAATTTTATTTTTTACACTTGTAATTTTAGTTTTTATTCCAATTTTATCCTCACCATCTTTTATCAATTCAACTTTTTTTAATTCAAGTCGAACAGAACTATAAAATTTAAGTGCTTTTCCCCCGGTTGTAGTTTCTGGATTACCAAAAGTAACCCCAATTTTTTCTCTTAATTGATTAATAAATACAATTGCAGTTTGTGATTCAGATAATGCATATTGAATTTTTCTTATTCCTCTACTCATAAGTCTAGCATGTGAGCCTAATGCATTAATATCTTCAATTTTTGTATCAATTTCATTTTCAGGTAACATTGCTGCAACCGAGTCAATGATTATTAATTCAAATGACTGATTATTTAGTGCATCCTCAATCATTCCAAATGCCATTTCTCCGCTTTGTGCATGAGCTACAAAGAAATAATCTGTATCAATTCCAATTGCTTTAACATAGCTAATGTCTAATGCATATTCCAAATCAATATATAAAACTTTCTTTTTATTTAGTGTGCAATTTCGTGCTATTTGCAAACATAAAGTTGTTTTTCCACACGATTCATTACCATAAACTTCAGTAATTCTTCCTTTTGGAATTCCATTGCAACCAATCATTTTGTCGAGCATTACATTTCCAGTTGTTATTCCTTGAATCTCTAATTCAAGAAATTTAGATGGGATAATATTATTAATGTATTCTTTTGAAAGAATATCGCTATTTAAAACTTTACTTTCCATTGTCTCTCCTTACATATATTTAAAGAAAGACTTATAAAAATTACTTTAATTTTTTTAGTTCATCTAACATTTTTTGTAAACAATATTCAACAACCTTTGATCTCATTCGATCTCTGTTTAATTTTTTATCAACTTCAACCATATCTACAGTTATTCGGCCATCAACCATTATTCCACAATAAAAGCAACCAACATCTTTGTTTTCAATTCCATCAGGTCCAGCATTACCAGAAATAGCAATAACATTAGTTGATTTTAAAATATATGCTGTTTTTGTCACCATTTTTTCAACACATTCCTTGCTAATTGTCCCATATTTTCTTAATAATCTCTTGCTTATTTTTAAGATTCTATTTTTTGCTAATTCACTATATACAATGGTTCCACCATTATATACCTTGCTTATACCTGACACACTACCAATTAAATTTGCTAAATAACCACATGAAGCAGATTCAGCTGTAGCTAATTTCATTTTTTTATTAGTTAATTCATTTTTAATTTGAATAATCAATTCTTGTTCACTCATGTTAAAGCCCATTTTTGTTATATAATACAATAAATTATTTACAAGATGGCATTAATTTTTTAATCTTTAGAAGAGAGTTATTATGTTTAATTTTGTAAAGAAATCTCGGGAAGCACGTCTCAATAAAAAAATTCATAGATTGCTTAAATTACATCCTTATTTCAAAGATAAAGACTTTTCTGAAATATTTGATACAAGAAAATATTGTAATCAATTATTAGAGCAACAAGCGGGTAAACTTAATACATCATCTAATGAATTAAAAGAAATTTGAATAAATAATTATTTTAGTAAACTTGAAAATAATTACAAACAAGAATTAGAAGATAAACTTAATAATTTAAAAGAAAGTTACAAAACTCGTCTTCAACAAATTATCATAAATTCTTTTGATCGTCTAGATTATCAATATTTTCGTGATGAATTTATTATTAAAGTACCTGCTAAAAACCCAGAAATTCGCTCACGTTTAGTGGGTCTTAATGCAAGAAATAAGAAAACTTTTGAAAGAATTTGTGGTGTTGAATTAATAATAAAAGATAATGATGAAAATGTATATTTAAGTTCTGCAAATCATGTTAAAAGAGAAATTGCTTATCGTGTTTTAAAAAGATTATTAGAGATTAAAAATATTGAGCCAAATAAAATTAACAATTATTACAATGAAGAAAAAATTTATTTCCACCAATCTCTTATTTCAATTGGTGAAGAAACAGTTAAGAAATTGAAATTTAAAAATATTAATCCAAATTTATATGAATATATAGGTAAATTACGATATCGCTATAGTTTTGGACAAAATGTTTTAGAACATAGTATTGAATCAGCTTTACTAGCTGAACAAATTGCTATAGAAATTGGTGCTAATCCATATATTGCAAAATTATCTGCATTTTTTCATGATATAGGAAAAAGTATGGATCATGAAACAGGCACAGATCATATTCAATTAGGAGTTGAAATTGCTCAAAAAAATGATCTACCAGAAGAAGTGATTAGTGGAATTGCTACCCACCACTCTAGTCAAATATCTAATAATATTTATGATGCAATTGTCAAAATTTCGGATAAATCTTCAGCTTCTCGTCCTGGTGCTCGTAATAACACAAAAGAAAACTTTTACAAACGAGTTCAAATTTATGAAGATATTTGTATGAAATTTAATGAAGTTCAACATGTTTGAGTATTACAAAGTGGTTTTGTTATTAAAATTCTTTTAAAACCAAATATAATTTCTGATTTGGAAATTGATGGATTAATTGAGAGAATTAAATTAGCATTTGAATCTAATAAACTAACATCTGAATATATTTTGACAATTGAAATAATTAAAGAAAATACATATCAATTCAAAACTAAAAAGATATTACAATAAATAAATGTATGAATGATTTAACAGAACGCGAAAAACAAATATTAAAAATAATTGTTGAGCAATATAACTTGAAATATGAGCCAATTAGTAGTCAAGTGGTTTCTCAATTGTTTGATAAAAAAATAAGTAGTCAAACAATTAGAAATTGTATGGCCGTTTTAGAAAAAAAAGGTTATTTGATTAAGACTCATGCATCTAGCGGAAGAATTCCAGCAAAAATAGCTTTGGATTTTTTTGCAAATAATTTGAATTCATTTGAAATTGATGAAATTATTCAAAATCGTCTAAAATCATTATTTATTAAACGTGATGAAAATATTGACAATATAATTAATGATTCATTAATGATTTTGAATGAAATTACAAATTTACCATCAATAACAAATGTCAGTAACGAAAATGAGAATTTGAGAGAAGTGAATTTAGTTCAATTAAATGAAAATAGCGCATTACTTTTAATTGTTACTAATCTTGGAAATATTTATAAAAATTATCTTTACATTGAAAAAGATAGTGAAATTAATGATATTAAAACATGCATTCGTTTATTCAATCAGAACCTTATTGGTGTTCAAATCAATGATTTGTGAAACAAAATTAATGAAATAAACCCAATCATTAAAAAAGAAGTCAAAGAATATGAATATATTACTCGTGAAGTGATTTCAAAATTTTTTAATACAACATTAAAACAAATTAATAGAACTAATTTTGTTGGTGTTACATCATTATCTCAATATCCTGAGTTTCAAGATTCACAAACATTCTTTAAAATTCTAGATATGATTGAGTCTGGTAATATTTGACAACAAATTGCCCATGATATGGATGAATCTAATGCAGTAAAGATTGAATATAAACCAATTGATGATTCAGACAAAAATAAGGTATTCATGGTTGCAACTACTGAAATTAAATATGATAACGTTACTCGTCAAATCTCAGTTGTGGGTCCATCAAGAACGGATTTAAATAAGATTAAAGGAATATTAAATTATTTCAAAATTCAAATAGAAAAAGTTCTTTGTAACAAAGAAAAAACACAATAATTGAATATTGTGTTTTTGTTTATTTTAAAATGGTGGAGATGAGGGGAGTTGAACCCCTTTCCAAAATAAAATCTCTATTAAAGTCTACAGTTTATCTTATTTTCTAAATTAATAAGATATTATTGTTACCATAAACGAAAAAATAAGCAAAAGAATTTATTTAAACAATAATAAATTTTTTGTGCCTAATAATTAGGCTTGATATTTAATGAGTTTTTATTTAAAAGACTAATTAAATTTTACGCAAAAGCGTATAAGTTTTGATTTTGTGATAATAAATTGATGTCAAATGAACTTTGTTCATTTAAATTTGTTTCATCTGCATTTATTAAACCTCGAGCTATAAGGGGCAAACCCCACTGCATTTAATAGTTCATCTATCCTGTCGAACCCGTGACACCCCCATACATTTATTTTAATATAAAATTTTTTGCACGTGGTATTTTAGGTAGTCCAGGCATACGATAAACAATAGATGTAATTGGAATAATAAGATTTGCAGCGTGGTTAACTTCAATTCTTTCAATTGTTGTGACAAAATTAGTTGGTTTACCTAATATTTTTTGATCACAAGTTAAGGAATATGGATTTTTTGAAATACAAACAAAATAATCTTTGTAATTTTCTAATTCTTTCAATTGTTGTTTAGCTAAATTGCTTAGTTCATAGCCATTTGCCCCATATGCATTTTTTGCAATTTTATCTATTTTTTCATAAACACTATCACTTGTTTCATATAGATAATTATGAGATGATTGTTTTGTTTCATCAAGAATTTCTTTTACTTTTTGAGACATTTCTAATGCTCCTGATGATCCTTTTGATCAACAATCATTCAATGAATATTTAACATCACAATCATCTAGCAAACTCATTAGTAATTTCATGTCATTTAAATCATCTTCTTCACGATGATTAATTGCTACAAAAATAGGTTTATTATATTTTTTACAATGGTTTATATGGTGTTTAACATTTTCAAATCCTGCAACAACTTTCTCTTTATTATTTTGTTCAATTTCAGAATTTGTTCCATTATATAAAATTGATTTTAATGAAATTGTTAAAACAATTAGATCAGGACTAATTCCACCTTCTCTACAAGTGATATTCATGAATTTTTCTAATCCTAAATCACTTCCAAAACCAGCTTCAGTCACTACAACATCAGCCAAATTTTGAGCAGCATATAAAGAAATTAAGCTACTACATCCATGAGCAATATTCGCAAAAGGTCCTCCATGCAAAATGACTGGATTGTTTTCTAGTGTTCGTACTAAATTTGGATAAAATGCATCATCTATTATTTTCATAATTGCATCACTAATTTCTAATTGACTAATTGTTATTGGTTCATTGTTAAATGTGTAAGCAACAATTGTTTTATTTAATTTATTTTTAAAATCATCTTTATCTTTAGATAAGCAAAATAATGCCATCATATCAGATGCAGCAGTGATATTAAAACCTGTTTTTACTAAACTATTTACTTTTGAAATTGTATATTCAATTTCTCGTAATTGTCGATCATTAGAGTCTAAGCATCTTTTTCAAATAATTTTATTTGGATCAATCTTTAAATCACTTTGGAAGTATATTTCATTATCTATTACAGCACTTATTAAATTATTTGCTTCAGCAATAGCATGGAAATCCCCAGTGAAATGCAAATTAATTTTATCAAATGGTAACAAAATGGCTTTATTACTACCTGAACCAGTCCCTTTCATACCAAAAACTGGACCCATTGATGGTTCACGCAAAGCACCGATTGTTTTAATCCCCAATTTATTTAGTCCATCAACTAAACCAATAGATGTTGTTGTTTTTCCTTCACCAACAGGAGTAGGACTCATCGAAGTTACAATTACTAGTTTGCTATTGTAATTATTTTTTTTGTATTTAACGATTTTTGCGATTTCACTTGTATAATTTTCAAATTCATCAATTTGTAAATTGTGATTTTTAATTACATCAAATATAATATTATTTTTCATATTGAACCTTTCTAATTACTAATTTATTATTTATGAAATATACAAATGCAGATAACCCATAGAATAGTAAGTATATTAAAATTATATATGCTATATTTATTGGATTACCAGGAGTATTTAAATTAGTTAAAACGTTTGGATTTAAATTGGTTGCAAAGCCATAAACACTAGTGTTTGATACAAATGGTTGAGAAATTACATATGTAATATAGATTGTTGGCAAAAATATTGTTGCAATTAAAAAGTTTTTAAATTTTAGTTCAATTTTATTTTTGTGTTTTGTATTTAGGATAGAAAAGAATACTACAAATACAATTGGATTGAATATGTGATTAAAAGCAAGTGATAAATATTTTTGCAAATCTCAATTTTTAATTTCTTTGGTGATAATTTGATCTGGTAGCAAAATGAAGTTGTAAACAAAACAAACAATTGTAATGTTAATTGTTGCAATAATTAGAAGAATACGATTCTTAAATATTTTCATATTTGGATTTATTACAAACAAAATTAAAACAACGAGACAAAGAAAATTAGATTGAATTGTAAAAAATTGCAATGAATTAAATCACAAATCATTTCATTTTAATGGCTCAGAAACATTTGGGATTCATATGTTAATCTCATTATTTTTACTTGTATAAAATGCCAATAATGGAACAACAACTATAAAAATACAAAATATTATTATTGAAAAAATATAAATAAATGATTTTCTTTGTATTTTTTTACTATCATCATCTTGAAATATATCTTTTATATTTTTTTGTATATTATCTCATTTTAAAAATACAAAATATTTTCAAGATAAATAAATTAAAGCAATGAACGTGAAACTAAATAAAGATATCAATTTATTTTTGTTATTTATTTTATAAGTATCATATGTATTTCAAATGACAAGGCTTATAAATACATATCAAGACATAACAAACAAACTAATGCATCTAATAATTTGGATGTACTCCGGTACTAGATAAAGTGCAGAATTTTTTCATTTATTATTCCATGAAAATATGTTAATAATAATCACACTTACTAATAAAAATCATTGCAAAACAAATAATAGTGCAATCTTTGAATTTATTATATTTTCTTTAAGTGTTTTATTTTTGATTTTTACATTCATATTTTGTGTATTGAGTAAATCTAATTTTTTTTATAAAATATTTATTGATGAAAAAATTAAATTTAAAATTATTTGTTAGCAAACAAGCCTTAAAGTACTTTTTTGTATCATCTATTTTAAATGTTTTGCAAGTCATTTGTGTTATTGCAATTCCAATTTTATTGCAATACTTTAATTCATTTGCAAAAAATACAATCGGTTCAGATAATTTGCTTTTTGGCATGTCAATTGATAGAAATTGACAAGTTGTAATTTTGGTGACAATTATTATAGTTATATCTATTTTATTATTTTTATTTGGATATATCGGTAATAAATATTCAATTAAATTTTCTAAGACAATTGCAA
>CAJUTA010000035.1 GCA_910589685.1 uncultured Ureaplasma sp. | reverse complement strand
TTTTATTTTCATGGTTATCAATCACTAAATTATTAATTTGGTAGAATTATATTTGTTATTCTTTATATTAGATATTATTTTTTTATCTATAATTAAATATAATTTTACACAATATTAACTATTAATAAACAAAAGAGTATGAATAAAATGAAAAGCAAAAAAACATTATCAATTTCAGTTTTATCAACATTATTTGTAGGTTTATCAACTTCAACATTTGTATTGAGCTTGTCATCATGTGCTAGCAATCCAAGTAATGTTCCAATTCCAGCTACAAATGCTTCAAGTTTTTCTTCTATTAATAGTAGTATTTTGCCTGTATCATCAGCTGTTTTTTCTACTGAAAAGGGACGACAAAGTCTAGTTAATACATATATTACAAAAACATTACAAAATTGATTTAATATTGTTAATAATAATTCAATTAAGACATCACTAAAAGAGTGAAAAAAGAGTTCTGAAGACTCGTATAAAGAAAAATATGACAACTATAAAGATACACGTGGTGTAAATTGAAAGCATTTTTTTCAAACTGAAGTTTTAGACCCAGTTGGTGGAACTAAAGAAGATTGAATTTTAGATAATATAAAAAGTAAATTAAAATCATCAATTACTAATAGTTTATTTAGTGATTCTGCTAAAAATTATTTATCATATTCTAGCAATTTAAATTCAACTAATCCAACTTTTACGTCTGTTAATAATTTAAACTTACAAATATTAAAAGATATAGATAATGACTTTGTTAATGCAAATACAATTGGAACAAAAAATGGTTTCCAATTTAATGCACTTGGATTAGAAGAAAATAATAGATCAAAAATTGATTCAGGTTATGCAGATTTAATGGAATTTATTATGGATGATTGAATTAAAAATTGTCTTCCATTACCATTAACAATGTCTTTATGAAAAAATTATGAAAATAAGTATTACTTAAATCAATTATTTTCTAAATATTTTGATCGTTTTAATGAAACTACAAGTGATAGCAATAATGATAGTGGTGGAAATAATGGTGATAGCTCAGGTGAAAATTCATCTACAAGTCCGTCTTCAAGATTATCTTCAAGAGCTAGTGAGGGTAAATTTAAGCCATCATATCAATTCCAATATTTTGAATCAAATGATAATCAAGGACCAATTTCATTAGGTACTACTAATAAATTTGGTAATCTATTAACAGGTATAATTAATGGTTCTTATATAAGTTCAAAAACAGGATTAATGAATTTACCTATAGAGTATACCGAAGACTCATCAACAAGTTTATTAACAAACTCTAGTGGTTTATTTGATGGAACATATGTTACACCATTCTCAGCTGCAGCATGATACAAGTTATCAAACTTTGTTTTTGGTATAAATGATTCTAATGTTCATATTGCTAAAAAAGTTAATACAAAATCGATAATGGACAACTTTTTAGTTTTTAATTCTAAAGTTGATTCAACTAAGCATTTAAATGTTGAAAATAATCAAAACAATGCAAGTGGTTTAAATTATTTTAAATTTCCATATGAAATTGTTTGAGAAAATGGTGAAAGTCAAACAACTCAATCTGTTTTTACAAATCAATATAATAATGCTATTGGTATTATTGATGCAATAAATTTTGACAAAAATACAACAATTTTTAATGATACAAACACTTATACAAATAGCAATTTAGACCAATTTATTTTAATTCGTAACCAATTTGGTGTACATATTATAAGTATTGATCGTATTAGCAAATTAAAAGAAGCTTATAATTCTAATACAACACAATCATTCTCTGCAAAATTTAAAAATGTTTGTAATGAATTAAGAAATACATTTATTTATTATTTAGCACTTGATTTGGCTAGCAATGAAAAAAAATATAATGTTATGGATATGCTACAAAAATATTTTTCTAATAATTTTGAAAGCATAATATATCGTTATTTATTAAAATATATTGATTCTCCAAGTACTAATGAAAATAATTTATTTGGAGCAAATGTAACTTTAGATTCTAAAGAAACTATAAATTTATCTAGTAATTTTGGATTTGACCCAAATAATGAAGATCAATTAAACTTTATTAATTCTCTTAATGAAGTTAGTTCAAAATCAAGTTTACGTAGTTTCATTGACTCATCAATTAATTATCAATATGCAGAATTATCAAAGAAATTTGTTGATTCAATAAATACTAAAATATATGAAAATCAATCTCAATTCAATAATAATGAAAATCCAATTTCTTGAGGAGCAAATGGAATTTCAGGTGTTTTACCATATACAAGAAATGGGACAAATGGAAATTTTGAAACTCTAACAAAATTAATTGACTCAATTTTAATGAATGTTGATCCTGCAAACTCAAATTTACCATTCAATAATGGAAATAATTCTAAGCAAATTAGTGGAACAATTTCAAATGTTACTATAACCGATACATTATCATATTTTTACAATGCAAAAAACAAATACCAACAAAGTGTTATTAATTATTTAAATCAAACTAATCCTTTAATTATTAATGGAACATATGATTTTATGAGTGCTCCAACAAGAATTTTTACTAATAACTATTATTTGAATCAAGCAATGATAGCATTAGGGGATACAGATTTTACAAATATTGTTCGAAATATGTATTATCAACAATATTTGTATCCAAGTAGAAAATTATCTCAATCTAATCAAGTTGTTGGACCTGAAGGAAGTAACAGTTGAATTGCAAAAAAAGTGAATGATTCAATTGATTCTATATATAAAGTAAATAATTTTGTTAACCAAAAAAATGTTTATGCTCTTGGTGATTGAGATTCATATGACTCATTTAAACAAAAAGCAATTGAATTCTTTAATAGAAATATGGAAGAAAACCAATTTTCATATAGTTATGTAGATCAAAATGGAAACAAAAATGAATATTATTCATATTCTCAGTATGATAAAGTAACAGATTATTATAATTTGTTAATAAATATTCGATATGTTATAGATTACAACTTAGAAACAAATAAATTTAATTTTAAACCTCTTTATGACTCTTTGTTAAAAGCGACAGATAATGGAACTAATTTAAAGAGTTCAAGAGCTACAATTGCTTGAGTAAACCAAGAATCTATTACAGAATTTAATAATTTTGGTTATTCATCATCAAATTTGTCTAATACATTGTCAATTTCTGATGTCCAAACAAAAATGAATTCAGATTCTAAATTCAAAGTGAACCCTGTTTTATTAACAAATGTAAATTCATATAGTTGATTTAATTGCAAAAATCCATATGCAGATAGCACAACAATAAGTGGGTCATTAGTGAATCAAAATAATCAAAATGTTTTAACATTTACAAAAGATAATTCATATTGAACTGTATCTCCGATGAAAAAAAATAAACAAAATAATTCTCAAAATTCTGGATTTATTGGTTTTCAATTAGAAGATTCAAGCTTAGGAATTAATTCTTCTCTACCATCATCTTGAAAAAATAATAATACTTATTCAAATTTACCTATATCACAAAGTTCAATTTCATACATTGGTATGTTTTATTCATATGGTTCACGAAGTAACTTAATTAAATTAGTAAATGATATTACTACACCATTTCTTCTACAAGATTTTTATGAAAAATCAATTGCTGATTCTGGTCTTCCTATTTCACAAGAAAATCATTCAGCAATCGAAAATATCATCAAAACTCAATATGGTACAGTTACTGAAAGATTAAATGCGTTAAAAACTAAATTAAAAGAAGTTATTAATGATACAGTGCAAGTCCCAGAAAATGCTTTCAAAAAAATGGAACAAATGCCTTTGTGAAATGATAAAGTAAATTCATTTACAACATTATTCGATACTTCTTTTTCAACATCCGCTTTAAAAAATCAATATATTTTAACTCAATTTAACAATAATGAT
>CAJUTA010000034.1 GCA_910589685.1 uncultured Ureaplasma sp. | reverse complement strand
TAGCAACTCTTGAAGCACAAGTGTTAAGTATGAAAGTATACGACAAAACTGGTAATACAGTAACACAAAAAGTTCGTTACTTCAGCAGCACTCCAACTTTAGGAAATGCAAACGATATGGTTAATAGCATGAAGAAGAAAACAATTAAAATCTTCTTCAATGATTCAACAATTACACTTAGCTAATCAAGTGAAATCGATTAAACAATAATTGTTAAAAATGTATATTATTTATATTTAAAAAAGATATTTTTATAGCAAAAAATTAATGAAACAAAATAACTAATAAAAATCATATTTATTAATAATATTGATTACTTTATTTAAGTAAAAAATAATAAAATATTAAATGTCTAAAAAATATTTTTTAAGGTTAATTATGGAAAATCAAAATATTATTGTTGATAATGTAAACAATGAAAAAGAAAAGAAAATTCAATCATTGAAAATAGTAAAAGTATTTTTAATTATTGAACTAATTTTCCTTATTGGATTTATTGGTTCACTAATTGGATATTCTATATCCCTTATTAATGATGCTTTTGCAACTAATATGGCCACACTTTCATCAGGAACATTGATAGGAGTTATATTTTTTATAATTTTTTCAATATTATATGGAATTTTTAATTTAGCTTCATGCATTATTATTCTTGTTACTGGAACAAAACATAAAGAAACAAAAGAAGTAGCAATAGTATTTGGTATATTAGGAATTTTCTTTAGTTTTATTTTTGTTTTAATTTATTATTTTGTTGCAAAAAATAAAATCATTAATTCAAATTAAGATTTATTTAAATTAACTATTAGTATCAAAAAACTCTAACATTATTAGTTAGAGTTTTTTGATAAATAACAAAACTAATATAAATAAATTTTTTATTTTTGTTTTAATAAAATTAATTATTTATTAGTTGGAGGAGTTCCTTCTGCATTAGATACAATAGCATCAATTTTAACTAATGCACCACTACAATTTAATGTATCTACTACAATTACTCTACCAGCTGGCAAAGTAGAGAAATAACTTTTTAATATACTTTCAAATCCATTAATAGAATTGATATCTTCAACATAAATGTTTAATTTAACAACATCTGATAAACTATGTTCTACACTTTCAACAATTGTTTTTAAATTTTTAATACATTGAGATAATTGTTCATTTATATCATTTGAAACTAATTTACCATTTGCATCAACTGGGAATTGTTCAGAAATATTGTTGTAATGAGAGAAAGCAACTGTTTGACTAGACATAGGATTAACTAATGTTAATTTAGTATTGTTAGCTTCAATAACAATTCCATGACGATCTTCAACTAATTGTGGAGGAGTTCCATCGCCATGTGAAACAGTGACTTCAACTTGTACTTTTGCATCCATTGGTAAACCTGAAACTGAATTAATAGCTAGAGCTGGTAAATAATTAACGGCACGTGCAATTGCAGAATCTGGAAAAAATGTTTTATAAATTTCTTTAATTGATTCTAATTCCTTAATTTCAGTTGTGTAAATATTAACTTTAACAATATCATCAAATGGGACATCAATACTTTCAAGAATGTTTTTTACATTTCTCAAAGATTGATTTAATTGTTCTTTAATTTCACCATTAACAATTTTATTAGTTTTAATATCAATTGGTAATTGTGCTGATAAATGATTATAGTGAGAGAAAGCAACTGTTTGACTTGAATAAGAATTCATCGGAGCATTACTAGTGTTTCTAACTATTTTAATTAAATCACCAGCTTGAGGAGCATTTGGAATAGTTCCTTCACCACATGTAATTACAGATTCAATTTGAATAGATGCATTCAATGGAATATCTTTAACTGCTAGTAATGTTAAAGTTGGTTTATAGTCTTTATAATATGTATTTAAAACATCAATAGCAACTTCAAATCTTTAGTAGATTTAGTAAAAATAGTTAATCTAACAACATCATCCAAAGTATGGTTTATACTTTTAACAATTGCTTCAATATTTTTAAAACATTGAATTGTTTGTTCTTTTAAATCACTAGAAACCAATTTACCACTTGCATCAACAGGTAATTGTGCTGATAAATTGTTGTAATGAGAAAAAGCTACTGTTTGAGAAAAATTCAAAATTGAATTTGCAACATTGCTAGTATTTCTTGCTAGAACTTCATTAAATTTGCTCATTTATAATTTCCTTATTTATACTTATTTTTATTTTTAAATTTGAAAACTCAAAATTAATTATAAAGAAAAAATGTATAAATCATTATAAAAAGAAAAATAATTAAATCAATCTCATCAATAATTAATTTGATATAGAAATATACCAACAATTTTATTAATTGAATATATTATTCATTTTATTATTTTGAAAAAAGTAAAGTTAAAATAAATAAAAATTAAGTCAAAATATTGTTTAAATTAAATAATAATTTTTACAGAAATATTTGGATCAATTTCATCTCTTAATAATTCTTGTAAACCTGATTCATATGTGTCATCTACCATTGAACAACCAACACAAGCACCTTTTAATTGAATTGTGACAACATCATCTTTAAAATCAACAAATTCAAATTCTCCTCCATCTTGTTGGATATAAATTTGCAATGTCTCAATTATTTCAAGAATATTTTTTAATTTTTCATCATTAGTCATCATAATTTATTTTTTATAAGAAATACTTAATTGTTTTTCAACACTCATTTTTGTAACAGTAACAATTAAATTACTATGTCGATTAACTACAACATATAGTGATTTTTTATTGTATTGATATAAATAGTAATAATCAAAATATTTATCTTTAAATTCTGGGTTTCCTACTTGCTCTAATAAATTTAACAAGTGATACTCGAGAATTAAATCAGATTTATCCTTTGCATCTGGCAAACGTTGTTTTGCACGCACTAAAGCATGTGTAGTGACAGAAAATTTACTTCTTTGATAATAACTCATTGCTATGAATCAAGTATGTAATACCTTGAGAAATTATTTCTACAGCTCTAGTTTCTGTATTAGTTCATGGAATCACAATATGAGCTTTATATTTTAATGGTTCAATAAATGCATCATACATTGGACGAACAACGCTTCTTCATTGATGAATAACGCTATCAATTGTTCTTCCACGATATTTTATATCTCTTTCCAATCTACGAATAAATGATTCATCACGTGGAACTTCAACAAAAACTAGCAAATTTGCTAGTTTAGTTATTTCTTCATTATAAAAAACATGAATTCCTTCAAAAATGATAATATCTTGATTTTTAACTACATCAAGTTCAAACTTACGACAATGATTAACATAATCATAAATTGGTAGATTAACTTCTTCATTATTTAGAAGTTTGATTAAGTCACTTTTCATTAATTCTCAATCAAATGCATTTGGATGATCAAAATTAACATTTTCAATTTTGACATTTGAATGAGATTGATCGATATAGTAACGATCTTGACAAATAGTAATACTATTCAAATGAGATGGAATATTACTTAAAATTTTTTGTGCAATCGTAGATTTTCCCGAGCCACTACTACCTGCAATTAATATCAATAAAGGTTTTTTATTTTTTTGCATTTCATTTAATTATATAACTTTCATTTTCTTTTTATAAATAAACATACATTTAATGATAAAATTATTAATTGTTTTAGCGATTTTTAATAATAAAAATCATTAATTATCTTGGTAATTAAATACTAGAAAGGAAATTGTTATGGCTGTTCAACAAAGACGTGTTAGTAAATCTCGTAAGGGTATGAGAAGAAGCCACCACCATTTAGAAGTTGCAAATTCTGTAGCTTGTAAAACGTGTGGAGCTTTAACACAACCTCACCGTGTATGTCATTCATGTGGTTCATATAAAGGGATCAAAGTTTTAGATAAATAATGTCAGATAAAAAAAAATCTAGTGATTTAAAATTAATCGAACAAATTCCTGATACAACAAAATATCAATCTAAAAAAATAACAAAAAAATCAAATTGATTTAATAAAAATATGGCTATAAGCATTTTGATTTTATTTGTTATTATTGGGATTATGATAGTTTTTTTAATTGTAAGATTTTTATAATTCCCAATTAATGAGCTCAAATGGCGGAATGGCAGACGCAGTAGACTCAAAATCTACCGGTTTTATCACCTTAAGGGTTCAAGTCCCTTTTTGAGCACCATATTTATATATAAAAACTCTAACTAAAATGTTAGAGTTTTTTTATTATTTAAAGTTTATTTAATTATTAATTTGTTTTTGTAGTTTCAGAAACATTTTTATCATTAGTTGATGGAACAAATGGTTTTAAATTCTTGAATATAATATTGTAAATATCATCATAAGTTTCCACAAGATGGAAAGTTATTTGATCTTTAATTTCATTTGGTACATCTTCTAAGAAACGTTCATCATCAATTGGTAGAAAAATTTCATTTACACCAGCTCTAAAAGCAGAGATAACTTTTTCTTTAACTCCGCCGATGATTCCTACTTTACCACGTAATGTAATTTCACCAGTCATACTAATTTTGGTAGAAACAGGTGTGTTAGTTAGCGAAGAGATTAATGCTGTAGTTAATGTTACCCCAGCGCTTGGACCATCTTTTGGAATTCCACCAGCAGGAACATGAATATGAATATCGTTATTTTTAAATAATTCTGGATCAATTCCAAATCTTATAGCATTTGCTTTTACATATCCAAGTGCAACACTTGCAGATTCATTCATTGTTTGTTCTAGGTTACCAGTAATTATTAAATCACCTTTACCTTTAAAATGTGTAACTTCAATAGGAAGTAAATCACCACCAGCTGAAGTATAAGCCATACCATTAACAATTCCAGAAATACTAGTTTTGTCTTTTAAAGTTAAATCAAATCTTTTCTTTCCTAAATATAATTCAACTTCTTTAATATCAATAACTTGTTTCTTAGAAGTATTTGATTTTAATTTTTCTACTAAATATTTACGAACAATTTTTTCAATTAGACGTTGTAATTCACGGACACCTGATTCACGAGCATAATAGTTAATCATATGATTAATTGCATTGTCTGTAAATTCAATATCTTTATCTGTTAAGTTAGTCATTGATAAAACTTTTTTAATTAAATGTGATTTTGCAATCATTAATTTTTCATTTGGTGTATAACTTGACAATTCAATAATCTCTAAACGATCAATTAATGCTTCAGGAATTTGATTGTAATAGTTAGCCGTTGCAACAAACATTACTTTTGATAAATCATATTCTTCTTCAATATAGTTATCACTAAATTGTGAGTTTTGTTCTGGATCCAAAACTTCAAGTAATGCACTAGATGGATCACCTTTGAAATCACTACTCATTTTATCAATTTCATCTAATAAAAATAGTGGGTTGATAACTCCAGATTTTTTCATCCCTTTGATAATACGCCCAGGCATAGCACCTAAATAAGTTTTACGGTGTCCACGAATTTCAGATTCATCCGTCACTCCACCCAAAGAAACTTTTACATAAACTTTATCTAAAGCTTCTGCAATTGATTTTGCAAGTGATGTTTTACCAACCCCTGGTGGGCCAACTAAACAAATAATTGGACCTTTAGAATCAGGATTTTGAGTTTGAACCGCTAAATATTCAATAATTCTTTCTTTAACTTTTGGGATACCATAATGATTTTTATCAAGTATTTCTTGAACTTTATTTAAATTATTATTATCAACTGTTGATTTAGATCATGGTAAATTAATTAATCAATCAATATATGACTTAATAATTGATGTTTCGTTTGGATTAGCTTGTTCATATTTATTAATTTCATGTAGAATTTTTTCTCTAATATGTTTTGGGAATGATTCAGTTTCTAAACGTCTTTTGATGTTCTCAATTTCTTCATCCCGAGAAGAAATCATTTTTAATTCTTCTTTTATTGCACGTAATCTTTCACGTAAATAAAACTCTTTTTGTTGCTTTGATAAACTTTCATTAATTTTTTTGTTAATTAAATCATCAACCTGACGTTGACTTTCATCATTTGGTAATTGTTTTAAAATTATGTCAGATAAAACTGTTTGACGATCTGCGATTGTAGTTGAATGCAATGCTTTTATTAAATGATTTGGAGAAAACATAGCATATGACATAATTAGATTATTTAAAGTTTTTATGTAATCACTATAAGTAATAGTTTCATGCATTGGAACTTTACTTGCAATTTCAAAATATTTTTTATTATGGTCAACATTCTTATCAAATGCTTCTTTAATAAGAATTTGTAAATCTTCAATTAATTCTGGAGAAAATTCTTCATTTTGATTGATTTCTTCGTATCCACAAGTTAATGGTATTTCATCACTTTGATCATTATTAAAAAATAAATTTACAGCTTTTTTACCCAAAAAAGTAATCGAATAATCACCTGTTTTTTCATCTTTATTAATTTTTTCAATAGATGAAAGTGTTCCAACTGTATAAATATCATCAATTTTAGGATTATCTACATTTGGATCAATTTGAGTTGCAATAATAATATCAGATTTTTTTTCTTGAGCTAATTTAATAGCTTCAATCGATTTTGCACGACCAATTTCAATTGTTAATTCAGTTTCTGGTAAAACTACCAAACCTCTAGTAGAAATTATTGGTAATAATTTTTTCAATTTTGTTTTCTCCTTTTATTTTGTTAATGTAATATTACCACAAAAAAACAAAAATTAGCAATCTTATCATTAGATTGCTAATATTAAAATGAATTGTATTTAATTATTTTTTATTTGATTTATTTTTGATATTTTGTTCAAGAATAAAATCAACAACTTTTTCATTTAACATTTCTTCCATAATTACTTGTTTATTTGCAGAGAAACGTTTTTCTACTTCATCAAATGGAACACTATATAAAGTAGATATTTGATTTAAATAATCATTATAGTCTGTATCTGTAAATTCAATTGAATTTGAATCAGCTATTTTTTCAATAGCAAATACATATTTTAAGGAATTTAAAGCATCTTTTTCAATAGATTTTTGTAAACCTTCTTCAGAAAGATTGTGTTCTTTTAATTGTTTATCAATTGTTGTTTTTTCATCTTTAGCTTGTTTTTCAAGAATTCTATGAACACGAACTTTTTCATCTTCAAATGTGTATGTTGGTATAAAACTTAATTCAACAATATCAACTAATTTTTGTGATAAATCACGTTTTGTTTGTTCTTTTAATAAATATAAATTACGCTTTTCAAAATGATTAGTTAAGTATTGTTTTAAATCTGACATTGTGGAAACATTTGGAATTTTTAATGATTGAACAAATTCATCATTTTTTTCATATTTTTCTTCAATTTTGATTTTATTTAAAGTTACAGTAAATTCAGCTGGTTTACCTGCATGAAATTTTGATTGATAATCTTTTGGGAATGTAACATTAATAACACGAGTTTCTCCAACTTTCATTCCTATCATTTGTTCTTCAAAATTATCAATAAATGATTTTGAGCCTATTTTTAGGGTGAAATCTTTTGCAGAACCACCCATAAATTCTTTTCCATCCATTTTTCCAACAAAATCAATTATTGCCAAATCATCATTTTCTAAAGATGTTTTGTTTGAATCAACTACTTTTTTACTATTTTTTAATAGTCTATCAATTTCATCATCAACTTCTTTTTTTGATACTTCTTTATAATTTGATAAATCTAATCCTAAATTTTCATATGCTCCAATAGTTACTTCAGGCATAATATCATAAGCAATGTTAATAGTTGCTGATTTATCAGATATATCCACTACACTAACGTGTGGTTGATCAATAATTTCTGGACAATCAAAATTTGAATTTTCTTTTTCAAATTCAGCAATTGTACTTGGAATTAAATTATTAAGAGCAGTGCTAAAAGCTTGTGGTTTAACTTGTTTTTCAGCAATTGAAAAAGGTACTTTACCTTTTCTAAATCCTTGCATATTAACATTTTTAACTAATTTCTTAGTTACATTATTTAATTCATTTTGTCAACTTACATTGTCAATTTCAACTGTAAATTCAATGTGCGTTTTTTGTTTATCTGTTTTTAATAATTTCATAGTTAGCTCCTAAATACAACTTAATAAATATAACATTATTATTTTAAATGATAATAACAATTCTAAAGTTTAAGATTTTGAATTTCAATAAAAATATTATAAACTTTTCGTTCATCATCATTTAGTTTTTCGTAATCAATCTGAACAAAATTCATACTTGTATTAATTAAATTCAAAATAATATCAGCAAGTTCTTCGCTATTTTTGAAAGGAAATAGTGGAAAATAATGATTTGCTACTGCATCTAACAAATCACTTGCAAATTTTGAAACGCTAGGGTCTTTAAATAAATCTTTTTCAATTATTTCAAGGGTATTATTATATTGATTGAACATCTCATGATCATGAAAATTTAATGTATTTAAAACAATGTCATCATTAATATTTGTGTTTTTAAAAATAAAGTTACGATCAATTTCATAATGCGCAAGACAATCAAGAATATAGAACTTTTTTACATTTTCAATATTTGGATGATTTAGTCACATTTGAAAAGAATCAAAATCGGTTTCTGTTAATTCTTTATTAAATTTTTCTAAAAAATAATCAAAAAGATAAACATTAAAATTTTCTCCATCAAAGATTGACTGCAACATTTGGTAATGTGATAATTGTTTAATATTATTATCTATTTGTTTATATCGATATTCTGTCTCTAAATTATGAGCTAATTTTTCAAATTCAACAATATATTCAAATGGCAAATATGGTTGCTCTAGTTCTTCTTCACAACGATTAATTGCTTGTTCATATAAACCATTATTAAAGTCTAGTTTGATTTGCTTAATTAAATCATCATAATATTTAATTAATTCATCATTAAGTTGCAATGATGATATTTCTTCTTTTTTTTCATTCATATTTTTATTTTAATTTAATATCCTTAACATTTAAAAGTTTAGTAGTTTTCAAACAAAATGATTTACAAAAAACAGCTAAAAATAAAGTAAAAAATAAAAAATTTATAAGATTAAAGAAACCATTAAATCCAATACTAAATTGGATTGTTGATTTGTAGAACAAAACACCAGAAATTACATTAAATATAAAAATAAGAAAAAAACTAATTAAACTAAGAAAAATTATGAAAAATAATTTATTTTTTTGTTTATTAAAAAATAAGAAACCAACGAATGATCACATTGCTAATAAATAATCAAAAATAGGATTTGATTCAAAACCAAAAACCAGCAATATTATTGGTGCAAAAAAATAAATAAAAAATTTACAATATTTATTTTTAATTCGTATTAATGCAATAACATAAGGCAAATAATAAAATTGAATCCCATAACCCATAAATCAACTTTTTGTTAAAAGTGTAATAAATTTAAAAACAATTATTATTGACAACAAAATTCCTGTAAGACAAATTTGTTGTAGATTTATAGATTTTTTATTTTTACTATTTATAACGATAAGTAATTATTCCTTGTCCCAAATCATAAGGGCTTAATTCAACATCAACTTTATCATCTGGTAAAACTCTAATAGAATTAACTTTCATTTTTCCAGATAATGTTGCTGTAACATTCATTCCATTTTCTAATTGAACTTTAAATTTAGAACCTGGAAAAATCTCTAAAACTTTACCTGAAATTTTTATTTTATCTTTTGACATATTTCTTTTGAATTTCCTAAAATAGAATGTAATAACAAAAATATTTTAAATGATAACAAGATATTTTAAATATTATTTTGCAGTAGTGTTATAATAATTTAATGTTTATTATTAAAAATTTGTTTTAGTTCATGAGTTTAATAACAAATAAAAATGCGTTTCGAAATTATGAAATTCTTGATGAATATGAATGTGGGATAGTTTTAACTGGAACAGAAGTAAAATCTTTGTCTAAATCATCTTCATCAATCAATGAATCATACATCAATTTTAGTGATGGTGAGGCTTACATCATCAATATGCATATTAGTCATTTTGAGAATGGTAATATACATAATGTTGATCCCTTGAGAACTAGAAAATTGTTATTGCACAAAAGTGAAATAAGAAAATTATCTTTTCAAAAGCAAAAGGAACGACTCACTGTTGTTCCTTTAAAAGCATATTGAAAACATAATAAGATCAAGTTATTAATTGCGCTTGCACGTGGTAAAAAACTGCATGACAAGCGTGATGATTTGAAGCAAAAAGATATTAATAAGCAGATTAGACAACAATATTAATTAGAGGATTTATGTGATACGTCGTAAAATCAGTATTTAAGAAAAAATACTTTTGATTTTTGTTATTACTTTGAGGTATTTTATTTATCCAAGTAACATCAGAAATCTTATTACCATTATCATTAAATCAACTAAGTGACCAAGCAAATTATTATGCACATGCAACACAACCTGATGCAATTCAAAGTGTTGTATTAAGAAATGTTGGAATCTTGGCTGGTTTCATGATATTCTTATCAATAGTGTTTTTAACTTGTGGTGTGACTGGTGGATCAGTGAGTGCGTATTTAGCATCACGTCTATCTGGTGATATTAGAGTTAAAATTTATAATAAAATTCAAACTTTGTCATTCGCTGAGATTGATGCATTGACAACTCCATCATTAATTACAAGAATTACAACTGATGTAGATACAATTCAAAATGCTTTATTTATTACATTCCGGGTTGGATTTAGATCTATATTGTTATTTTTTGGTGGATTAACAGGAACAATTATTCTATCAGTTATTCCTAATGTTGTAGTATTGCCATTAGAAATTCCAACTGGATCAGTATTACCAAATACAGACCCAAGTGGACTATGATTCCTAGTTCCATTATTACTATTTGTAATTTCATTAGGAATGTTCTTTAGTTTATTTTTCATCTTAAGAGCAGCATCAAAACGTTACCGTATTTCAAAATATGCAGTTGATAACTCAAATGATGTAATGCGTGAAAATATTTTAGGTGTTCGTTTAGTTAAATCATTCAATTTACATGAAGAACAAACAAAAAGATTTGCTAAAGCAAATGAAAAATTAAGAAAAACAGTTGAAAAATCTTTCTTAATTTCAATGTGAATGTTCCCAATTATCAATGTTTGTATGAGTTGAACTACGATTCTAACAATCTTTGTTGGTTCTGTGAGTGGGGCAATTACATTTGCTAAAGTTGGTTCAATTATGGCAATTACTACATTGCTATTATTTGGTATGACATTAGCAATTAATGTTGTATTGCAATTAAGTATTGCAATTGGTTCTGCACCACGTATAGTTGAAGTATTAAAATTTAAACCAAATATTACATATAAAGAAAACGGTTTTGAAATTGAAAAGCCAACTATTAAATTTAATAAAGTTAACTTTAGATATAACGATAGTGGTGAGTATGTTTTAAAAAATATTAATTTAACAATTAAAGAAGATGAAACTGTTGGAATTATTGGTGCAACAGGTTCTGGAAAATCAACATTCATTTCATTAATTACTCGTATGTATGATGTAAAAGAAGGAAGTGTTGAAATTTCAGGTCATAATGTTAAAGATATTAAACGTGAATCATTACGACATGAAATAGCAGTTTCTCCTCAACGTGTTACTTTATTTAGTGGAACAATAGCTTCTAACTTAAAATATGGTAAAGATGATGCAACTGAAGCTGATATGATTGATGCAGCTAAAGGGTCACAAGCATATGAATTCATTATGCAAAAAGATGGTAAATTTGATTGCAAAGTTGAACAACGTGGAAGAAATTTCTCAGGCGGGCAACAACAACGTTTATCAATTGCTCGTGCTTTAATTGGAAAACCTAAAATTTTAATTTTAGACTCATCTACATCAGCATTAGATATGATTACTGAACGTAAAGTTAATGAATATATCAAAAAAACTAATGTTGGTCGTACAACTTTTATTATTAGTCAACGTATTTCTGGAGTAAAACAAGCTGATCGTATTCTTGTTTTTGATAAAGGAAAAATTGTTGGTGATGATTCGCATATTAATTTATTAAAAAATAATAGTGTATATCGTGATATTGCGATTTCACAACTAGGAGAGGAGGGTGTAAATGAAGAACTTTTGATCAAGTAATGAAGGTAAAAAAAGTCTAGCTAATGAAGAAGAAAATCTAAAATATAACAATTTAATTTCTTCTAATATTGATGGATTTATTAATATGCTTGATGGTGCAGAGATTGACTTTAATAGTCTAAATATGCAACAAAAAACAATTGTTAATAAATATCGTGCTAAATTAACACGTAAATCAACAGTTCAAACAATTAAAAATCTATGAAGATATATGAAATTGTATAAATTGAACTTAATTACTGTTTTATTAGTTACTTTATTTGGAGTTGCTTTCAACTCACTTGCAGCATTTGCAAGTATCTATTTAACTAATTTATTAGGTATTGTACAAATTTATGGACATATTAATTCAACTCCACAAATTGTTGCAAACCCTAAATTCCCATCACTAGTAGGAATAACACTAGTAATATTACTATTCTATTTTTTATATTCATTTGCAACATGACTACAAAATAGAATAATGGTAATAGTTTCTCAAAAAGTTGGATACAAGATTCGTGAAGATCTTTTTGATAAAATCCAAAAATTACCAGTTAAGTTTTTTGATCAACATTCATCTGGTGACTTATTATCTCGTTTTACAAATGATGTTAATAACATTACAGATATGTTCTCACAAAACTCAGCCATTATTTTAAATGGTGTTGCATTAATATTTACAATGATTTTGTCAATGTTTCTATTAAGTCCATATATGGCTTTAATCGTTCTAACATTGTCTTGTTTATTATTAATCCCTATGCTTTTTGTTTCTCGTAAATCACAACCATTGTTTAACAAAATGCAAAAAACATTGGGACAAGTTAATGGATATATTGAAGAAATGATTTCAGGACAAACAATTGTTTCTTTATATGATCAAAACAAAAATGTAGTTAAAAAATTTGAAAAAATAAATGATCAACTTGTTCATGTTAGTCGTAAAGGACAAGAAATTACTTCATTTATAATGCCTTATCTTGTAATGTGTTTAAATGTCATTACAACTGTTGTTTGAACAATTGGTGTTCTTTTCACTATTAAAGGTGTAGGTAGTGGATTTAGAGGAATAACAATGATTGATATTTTTGGAATAAATGGAAATCTTGCTGATCCAAATTTCATAAAATCTATAATGCCTGATAATTTAACTGTTGCGCAAATACAAGAAATAGTTAATTCAATTAAAAATTCTAGTGGACAAATGAGTGTTGTATCTGGAATTTCATTAACTGCTTCATTTGCAATTATGTCTCGTACTTTCTTCTTACCATTTACTCAAGTCGGTGGAATTGCAAACCAATTCTTAATGGCTTTAGCTGGTGGAGATCGTGTTTTCCAAGTATTTAAAGAAAAAAATGAATTCAATGATGTTGAACGTTTAATTCTTAATGTTGTTGATACTTTACATGATGGGGAACGATTCCCTTCAACAGAAGACACACAAAGAGTATCTGTTGTTACTGAAAGTGGAAAACTTGAAAAATTAAGTGATGTAGCTCATACTATTGAAACAAATAGTAGTCTAATTGTTAAAGATTTAAACTTTGGATATTTACCAAATAAACAAATTTTATTTGATGTAAATATTGATGTTAAAAAAGGACAAACAATTGCAATTGTTGGACCAACAGGTTCTGGTAAATCAACATTCATCAATTTATTAACAAAATTCTATGATATTGATAATGGTGATATCTTATTTGGCAAAAATGTTTCAATCAAACGTATTACTAAAGAATCAATGCGTAACAATGTATCAATTGTTTTACAAGATACATTCTTATTCAATGAATCAATTAAAGATAATATTCGTTATGGAAATATGAAAGCAACTGATGAAGAAATCATCAAAGCTGCAAAAACAGCAAATGCACATGACTTTATTATGCAATTACCAAAAGGATATGATACTGTTCTAAAAGATAATGGTGAAGATTTATCTCAAGGACAACGTCAACTTCTAGCTATTGCACGTGCTCTTTTAGCTCCATCTAATATTTTGATTCTTGATGAAGCAACTTCATCAATTGATACAAAAACTGAAGTTGAAATACAAAGTGCAATGCTAAGGTTAATGGAAAATAAAACATCATTTGTTATTGCTCACCGTTTATCAACTATTCAAAATGCAGATCAAATTCTTGTATTAAAAGATGGTCGAATTATTGAACGTGGAACTCATCAAGAGTTAATTGATAAAAAAGGATTCTATTATGATCTTCATAATTCGCAATTTTATGAAGAATAATAAATAAAATAAAGTAAAATTAATTTGTCACTCAGCAGTTTTATATTGTTTTAATAGTAGTATATAACATTTGTATGGTAGTAAGCTAATGCTGAATAGTACTGAAACCAATAATATATAATGCTTAAACAAGAATAAACTATGATGTGAATCAATTCTTTCACATTTAAGGAAAAAATATATGCGTTATACTGGAAGTATTTATCGTAAATCACGTGCTTTAGGTTTCTCTTTATTGGAAAACAATAAAGAATTCTTAAAAGGCAAAAAAAGAACAACTCGTCCTGGGCAACATGGAGCTAAAAGAGTTAAATTAACTAACTATGCTCAACAATTACAAGAAAAACAAAAACTAATGTTTTTGTATGGACTAAATGATCGTCAATTTCGTCGTTTTTTCTTAATTGCTAAAAAATTACCAGGTGCAACTACATACAACTTGTTACGTGTTTTAGAATCACGTTTAGATTCATTAGTTTATAGAGCTGGTCTTGCTCCTACACGTCGTAGTGCTCGTCAATTAGTTACTCATGGACATATTTTGTTAAATGGTAAAAAAACAAATATTCCATCAATCATTGTTGATATTAACGACAAAATTTCAGTTGCTGAAAATTCTAAAAATATCCCAATTTTTAAAGATTTAAAACCAGCAAAATTTGAATTTGTAACATTAGATATTAATAATTTATCAGCAACTTATACACGTTACCCAAATAGAGAAGAATTACCAGAAACAATTAATGAAGCATATGTAGTTGAATGATTCAACCGTCTATTATAATACACTTATATTAGTTCATCAAAAAAAATGGAAGCGTCAAAATGTTTCCATTTTTTTATTAAAAATAAAACTCAAACTTGATATCATATATAAATAGTATCACTTTTAAAAACTCAAGTCTTAAATCATTTAGCTTAGGAAATGCAAGCAAAGTTACAATCGGCAGCAACGTCTTCGATGGATGTACTAACTTAACTTCATTAAACTTATCAAACTCAACTATTAGTGCATTTGGAAACAACG
>CAJUTA010000033.1 GCA_910589685.1 uncultured Ureaplasma sp. | reverse complement strand
CTTTTTCTTTGATTGGCTTAATTCATTCCATTTCTTTTTTGTAATCTAGCATCTTGTCTTGAATTTCAATAACACGTCGATTTGTTTTTTTATCAACTTTTTTATATAATACTTCACACTCAATTGCTCGTGGTGGATCAACTTCATGAGTTTTTGTATTTCTTGTAGAAAAAAGAACAACATAAAGTTCACGTGGTTTTTTTCTATTTTCTATTTTTTTAAGAATTTTTCTATTTTTATATTCTTCAGGATTGCTAGTTTTTAAAGATTGCATTTCTTCTTTAAATTTTTTATTTTCAATTTTGTTTGAACGTGGATCAGGACGTTTAACAACATACGAGTCAATAATTTCTTTTCCAACTTCATTGTTATCGCGTAAATAACGTTTGATTGTTAATCAAACTTCATCTCTTTGTTGTTTATTTTTTAATTGATTTCCATTAGGACTTTTATCATTTCCACCTTTTTTCTTTTTAAAAACAATAAAAACAATAAATGCAACAGGAATGATAATTAAGATAATAAAAAATAGATTATTTGAACCGCCCATTATTTTCCTTAAATTATGATTAATTGGTAGTTATTTTTACCAAAAATTTATTTCATTTAATATTAAAATTTATATATCTATCTTAATGTATTTTAAAACATTAAAATGCATTATTAATTTTTAATTAATAAATTAGATTTTTTGGTATTGATATGAATGTTATTTTTATGGGAACTCCGCAAATTGCGTGTGAAGTTCTTAATGAGTTAGTAAATTTAAAAGATGTTAATTTATTAGGTGTAATTTGCCAACCTGATCGAGAATTTGATCGTAAAAAAAATATTATTTATAGTCCAGTTAAACAATTTTGTTTAGACTATAATATAAAGACATATCAGCCAGAAAAGATAAGTTCTTTATATGAAGAATTATCTACACTAAAAATTGATTTATTTATTACATGTGCATATGGTCAGTTTATTCCAGAAAAAATAATTAATTTAGCAACCATAGGTTCATTTAATTTACATGCATCATTACTTCCATTGTTACGTGGTGGAGCGCCAATACATTGAGCAATAATTAATGGCTTCAAAGAAACTGGGATCACATTGATGAGAATGGTTAAAAAAATGGATGCAGGTGCAATTATTAAACAAAAATCTTGTTCAATTGAACCTAATGAAACAACTAGTACACTAACAAAAAAACTTGCAACAATTGCTTGTGAAGTTTTAAAAGAGAATTGAAATCTTTTATCTAATCCAGAAGCAATTAAAAAAAGTGAAATAGAACAAAATGATCTTGAAGCTACTTTTGGATTAAATATTACAAAAGATAATATGCAAATTGATTTCAATAAAAGTGCATATGAAATAGATTGTTTAGTTCGTGGGTTGTATGACAAACCAATTGCAAGATGAAATTATAAAACAATTGAAATTAAAGTTTATTCTATTGAAGTAACAAATAATAAATCACAATTAAAACCAGGTTCAATTGTTAAATTTGATAAAAATGGTTTACTTGTGTCTACTAAAGATTTTGATATTAGAATAACTTCTTTGCAATTACCAGGAAAAAATATTGTTGATCCTATTTCTTTAGTAAATGGTAATAATCCATTTAATTTATAGTATGAAGCAATCAAAATATATTACAAAATATGACTATATTAACTATTATGTAAAACAACCTAACATGTGGTTTTTTACAAATAGCGAGATTGATGCTGCTTATCATACTCAATATGAACTAACAATTAAAAAAAATAAAGATAATTATCAATTAGATTTATTTGATGATGAAGATTATGAAGAAGAATCTTATGAAGCAACTGAATATAGTATTTATTGTGAATATAAAGAAAATAATGAATTAAATAAATTATCAGAAAATGATCCAAAATTAATTAGTGGGCGGTTAATTGATGAATTTTCAAAAAAATCAATTATTAAATGAGTAGAAAAAGAATTATATTTAGATAATCCTGAAGTTTATGATTTTGATGATCAAAAATTATCTATGGAAGAAAATGCTAAACAAACAAACAAATTATTATCTGAAAAAGAAAATATTATTTTGTTTCAACCAGCATTTATTGATTCAAAAACATATTATGAAAATGATAATTGTACTATAGCAACTAAATGTGATGCAATTGTTAAAGTTGGAAATTGTTTATATTTAATTGAAACTAAAGGTACAAGTTCTTCCAAACTTCATCATATTCTTGACTTGTTATTTCAAAAAAAAGTTATTGAAGCATCGCTTAATATTAATAATTTTAAATTTGAAATTAATTACAATCTTTGTTTAGTTGCTTATGAAAGATTGACAAAACAACAAAAGATTTCTTTTGTAGTGGCAAATACAATAAATTTAACAAAAAGTGCGCCGTCAATTCCTAAGCAAATCAATAATGATATATGTATGAAACAACTAATAAAAATTGGTGCTACTCATAATAGATATTGAACACAAAAACCAAAAGAAAAAATTGGAATAGAAATTGATGATATATTGTCATTAAATTTTAATAAATATATTGATGATAGAGATATTAAAGAGATAGAAAAATTTACTAAAATTAATAAATTAATAAATGAATTTCAAGATTCAATAATTGTTTTATGAAAACATAAAAAAAATATGGAAGAATCTAAAATTCAGCAACCTCATCATTTTATTCCTCAATACAATGATAATGGTGATTATAAGAAATCAGATTTGTGATTAGAATTGCGTAATCTTTATAAATTAGAAGGTTATGAAATCTTTAATTATAGTGGTAATGTTGTTAATCAACAAGGATCAAATCTAGATTTATTTTATAAATTAAAATTAGAACAATCAAATATTGAGTGGCGTGATTTTATCCGAACTAATGATAGTGGAAAACAAGATTTTTGGCTACAACATTATTTCAATGCAAAATTTGAAAAAACAATTAATAAGGAAAAGTATAATATTCTTTTAAATACATTGAAAGAAAAGCGAGTTTATTTTGATTTTGAAACAATCAATCCTGCTTTTCGTTTAATTGATAATACTACACCATTTACCCAAGTTGTAACTCAATGTTCAATTATTATTGATGATGGTAATCACGATTACAATAATGTGTTATGTAATAACTTAATGGCTGATCCTGCAAATTATGATATTTCATTCTTAAAAGAAATGGTAGATGCATTATATCGCGGACATGAATATAGTTATGTTGTTTATAATAAGACATTTGAAACAGGAAGATTAAATGAAATTAAATCATATTTAAATGATTCAGAATATTCTAAAAAAATAGATACTATTACAGAAAATATTTATGATTTAGCCGATTTTTTCTCAGTATCATCAGAAAAATATTGCATCTTAATTCGTAAACTTGGTGCATTTCATTCAATCAAAAAAGTCCTTGCATTAATTGAAGAATATGCAAAAGACATTTTTGAATTGACTAAATGTATAGATTATAAAAAATTGGATATCCAAAATGGATTAATGTGTCAAAACAAAAGCATGCAACGTTTTTTCAATAATAAAGACAAACAATATATATCTGATAAAGAGTGAGAAGAAATTGTTGAACAATCAAAAAAATATTGTGAAAATGATGTCCGAGCAATGATTGCAGTATATGAATTTGTTAAAAATATTGACAAATATTTGAATTAATTTTGATCCTCATCACCAATTAATACATCAGCTTTATTTAAGAAAATTAATTGTTCTAATAAATTAATTTTATTTAACAACAAATCACTAATTTTCAAATATAAATCACTAAATTTATTGCATAAATTTTTATGAATTTCTGATGATTGATTTGTACTAAATCTCAAATTTGAAAATACTTCTTGTAATTCTAAAAAATAATTAATAATTAAATAATTATAATTTTTTAACACATCATTAATTCATTTGATTGATAGTTTATATGGAAAATGATACTTAATATTATTTTCTAAACAATATTGCTTAATAATTTCAAATGCTTTCTTATATTTACAAGCTCATGTTGTTCTTAGTAATCATAGACTACCAATTTCACAAATATTATCTTCATCTAAATCAATTGTAAGAGTCGCAAACAATTTATCACGATAATTTGTTTGTTTTTTAATATCTAACCAACTATTATTAAATTTATATTTATCAATTGAATTGATTAAAGATGCAATATTAGAATTATAAAATTCAATATTTGTTTTTGAAAATTTTTTATCAAGTAAAGAAAAATTCAAACGAATAATTCTTTTATTATTTGTTTTACCAACTTTATAAATATTCAAGATAATATCTTTATCAGTTTTGCTAATATTATTTTTTAATTCTTCATTAGGAATTTGATATCCATCTTGTTTCAATTTTTTAGCAATTATTGGATCAATCTTGTTTGTAAATAATGTATAGTTACTTTCGATATGCTTTAAAACAAAAATTTGGTTAATTAATTTATCAATTAATGAACTATATGTATTAAATGTTAATTCATTTTCAACACTTTTTTTGCTTTCATTAATTTTAGACTGTAGATATTGAGAAAAATTTGCAAAATTAAATTGATCATTCGTTGGAATTTTATATTCCATCATAATTTGATTGAATTTAATTTGTAAATTAAAATGACTCATAATTTAAATATTATATTTTAATAATTATTGTAAATTAATTGAAAAAATAAAAAATTCACCCATCAAAAGATAGGTGAATAAATTATTAAGATGGCGCACCTAAAGGGATTCGAACCCCTGACCGTACGCTTAGAAGGCGTATGCTCTATCCTACTGAGCTATAGGTGCAAACATAAATATTATATAATTAAGTTTATTTTCTTATTAATAAATAAAAATAAAATTACTAAAGATATATAATATTTTGTATAAAAGTGATATTAGTTAATTTGGTTAGCCTAGTATGTTTATTATTAAGTGGTAACAAGAGAGTGAAAAAAGCTCTCTTTTTATTTTAAATTAAATTAATTTAATGATTAATCTTTAATTATATTTTTAATTAATTCTTTAAATGTCTTAACTTTACTATAAGAATTTTTTAAATTTAATGATTCAAAATGTTTTTTACCACATTGAATTTTTAATTGCTCACTATTACGTAAATCATTTTCATCATTAGAACCTTTTGTTTCAGCAACTTGAATTGTATCATTAATTAGAATAACTCAATCTGGATTATAATTTCCAAGTGGAGTTTTAATCTTAAATCAATTTGGTAATTTAATATATTTATTAACAACATCTGATTTATCAGTTTCAATTGCAAAGTCTTTTTCTATATTCGAATCACATTTTAAATATTTATAAGGATATTTGTTTTTATTCTCTACTTTATAAAGATTCTTTTCTATTTGATAGTCATAACTAAAATCATAGTTTGTTTCTAGTTGACTTAATTCATAATATTTATTAATTTTGTTGTATTCGATACCTTCTACAATTAATTTAATTTTTTCATTTTTAATAATATTTACTAATTTATTTATTGCAACACTTTTATTCTTAATGATTGATTCTAAAATTTCATTATTTTGCAATAATTTAGCAATAGTTGAACATTTTAAATTTGTTATTTTTGAAATTTCTTTAATAGTTGCTATCAAGTCTATTTTTTCAGAAATATTAATATTAAATATTGAATCGATTCCACTTGATTGAATTGTTACACCTTTTGTTTCATCCATATTTATTTTATTTTTTGTCATTATAAATTGTAAATTAGATATTTCATCTTTTTTAAATTTATTAGACACTATATCAATAAATTTATCTGAATCAAATTTAAATTTATACATTGTTTTGCTATTAATTTTTGTTCATAAAGTTTTAAATTCTTCAGAATTAATTACATCAAGATGTATCTTGTTTTCAATTAATTTATTTCCATTAGAAATAATTTTTTTAATATTATTGCTAGTTAATTTCTCAACAACATAATCTATTTCATTATTTGTTATTGATGATATATTATTAGCTAATAAAATTTTAATTTCTTCTTCATCAAATTTAATTATTTGATTATTATCATTTAAATAGTGTGATTTGGATAGTAAATTAAATATTTGTTGGGATTTCTCATTAGATATAGTCTCGCTAATGAATGAATCTCATTTAATAGTTGCTAGATCTATTCCATCATCAATCATTTCATTTTGCAAATCATTCACAAATTTTTCATATGATTCATTAGGAATAATTGATAATTCATTAATATTTTCATCATGTACTCTTTCCCCACTTTGGTCAACACAAATTCTTAAACCGCGCCCTATTTCTTGGCGTTTTTTCATTTCAGAATTTGTTTCATTTAATGTACAAATTTGAAAAACATTAGGATTATCTCACCCTTCTTTTAAAGCTGTGTGTGAAAAAATAAATGATAATGGTTCATCAAGTGATAAAAGTCTTTCTTTATCTTTCATAATCTTGTTATATGTTTTTTCATCATTTTGACTATCACCTGTTTTAGATGAATCAACATAATTATTATTTTTATCAATTGAGAAATATCCATCATGGCATTTTTCAATGTAATCATCGATACTATGTGAATTTAAAATTGATTTATATTTATGATAATTTGACTCTAATATATTTCTTAATTCTTCTTCAAAATATTTTGCATAAATTCCTAAGTCTTTTGTTCTATCGTTTTTATAAATTCGATAATTGCTTACTTTATCAATAAAAAATAATGAAAGAACTTTTATTCCACGTTTTTCTAATTTTACTTGCTTGTCTAAATGAATTTGAATAGTTTGTCTAATCTGGCATCTCTTAAATTCATTTTCTAAATCTAAATTATTATAATTAGAAAATATCTTTTTGCCATTTGAGAATAGAATATATTGTTCTTCAAAATTTATTTCTTCTACAATAAAATCTTTATATTCATTATTATTAGAAATAATTTGTAAATTATTAGATTCTTTTAGTTTTACTTTTTTTGTTTCAAAACCTTTATTATTTTTCAAATAAACAATTTCAACTTCAGCTTCCATTCTTTCATTATCAAAATTTAGAATTTTAATTTGCTTGCTAAAACTACTATTTGATTCAATCCCATAAACAGAAATATGCTTAACTAAATTTTGCTTATATGCATCAATTGCATTTAATTGATACATCAAAATCTCATCATTTCTTTTTTTAAATGTGGCAGAATATCGAATAATAAAAAGCGGATTTAATTTTTCAATTGATTTTATACTTTTTAAACCACTGGTAGTAGTTTGTGGTTCATCAATAAGTATAATAGGATTTGTATTTTGAATTATTTCAATTGGTCTTCTGCCATTCAGCTGATCAGTTTCCTTATAAATATTATTTGATTGTTTACTATTTTCTTCATTATATTTATTGATTTGTTGAATATTCATAATCATAATTTCAAGATTATTATTTTCAGCAAAATCATTAAGTATATTAAGATTTTTTGAATCATAATTTGACCAATTATAAGGAACATTATTATATAAAACATTAAAATGATCTTTTGTAATTGAAAGAGTTTTAAGCACTCCTTCTTTAACTGCATTTCCAGGAACCAAAATAATGAATTTGCTAAAACCATATTTTGTGTGTAGCTCTAAAATTGTTCGCAAATAAATATATGTTTTACCAGTTCCTGTTTCCATTTCAATATCAAATGTTTTAATATTGTTATTAGGAAAAAATTGAATTTGGTTTAATTTATTTTTTTCTTGAATATTTTTAATATTATTTATCCCAATATTTTTTCATCATTCTGAATCAATTATTGGATTAGTATTTCAAATTAAATTATGAATATTGTATAAATTTAGTTGATTACTAATTTGATTATAATTATTCTTTCCTTTTTTAGTAATATCTTTAAAAATGTTAACAATAGAATCAATTGCATTTTTTTGATAATCTAAATTTGATATAAATTTTAGTTTCATGAATTAGACCACCACAATTTTTATTTGATCAGATATATCTTCAATTTGTGTCAAACAATTTAGTTTATCTTCATCATTTTTAAATTTGCAATCTAATAAATAAATTTGTAAATTATCTGAATTTAATTCATAATAATTTTTAATTATTTTATAAATTTCATCTATTTGATAAAAGTAATTTTTATTTTTATCACTAAATAAAAAAATCATATTATTTTCTTTGTTATAGAAATAAAAATCAAATTGTTCTATTTGACTATCTAGTTTCATACCCATAGTTAAACCAATTTCATAAACCAAATCTAAATATGATCTATCTTCTTTTAGAATTTCTTCAAAATTAATGGATTCTAATGATAATTGTTCATTATTATTTTGTGAATTTCAATTAATAATATTTGATGACTTACATTTAAAAAATTTGTACCCTTGATTTTGATACTCATATTTATTGATTGCACGATTTATGCGTTCTCTTGTAATATCTGAAATTAATTTAAATTCATCATTATTTTCAATCTTTTCATCTAATTGAACTAGAATGAATTTTCTATTTCCATCATCTTCTTTATTTAAATCCATTACTGCATGGCCGGTAGATCCACTTCTAGCAAAGAAGTCAAGGATAAGTGCATTTTTATTATCAAAATATTTTAAGATATTTTTTATTAACTTCATTGGTTTTGGATATGAAAAATGATTTTTTAATTCCAAATTTTCTACATCAATATTCCCATCTCTACTAGCACCAAAATCATCATTTAGAATACTTCTTAGTTTTAATAATCTATTTATTTCTTTATCAGGATTTTTATATTCTACAAATTGATAAGTTTTTACTCTAACATTTCATTTATTATCCTTTTTATTAAAAACAATAAAATTAGCATTTTTTGCTTTAAAAAATGTTTCTTCACTCATCATTCATCTTCAATCATTTCTAGGTTGATTATTATTTCTTCTAATTGATCATTCATTTTTATTAACGTGTCCTGGATATATTATCGTTCCATCTGGACATTTAATTCCATAATCAAGAGATTTTGTATATGTTAATGATGCTCTATCAAATTGTTGTAGATTGTATTTACCTCTAGTTGATACAAATTCATCAGTAAATTTAAAGTCTTTATCATTTTTTAGTTTTCCAATTAATTTACAAAGTTTATTATTTTTGGAATAACAAAGACTATACTCATGGTCAGTGGTGATATTTTTTGCATCATTACCCCACCTCTTCTAGCATGTCAAATAATATTACCTAGAAAATTTGACTCACCAAATATTTCATCACATAGCAATTTCAATCTAGCTTGTTCATTGTCATCAATTGAAATAAAAATAACTCCATCTTTTTTTAATAATTACTTAGCAATTATTAATCTTGGATAAATCATATTTAATCAATTTGTGTGAAATCTACCATCTGTTTTTTGATTAGTAGTTGTTTTAAAACCATTTTCATCTACTAATCCTTGGTTAATTTTATATTCATCTATATTTTGTTTAAATGAATCATTATAAACAAAATTATTACCGGTATTATATGGTGGATCAATATAGATTACATCAATTTGATTGAAGTATGAATTTTTAAGTATTTTTAATACTTCTAAATTGTCTCCTTCAATAATAATGTTTTTAGAATTATCAAAATTGTTTGATAATTCTTTATTAGGTACAAGAGTGTTTATAGATAAATTATTAGATATACTACGAGAATTAGTTTTACCAAATCAACTTAGTCCGTAAGTCTCTCTCTCTCTCTCTCTCTCTCTCAATATTATAAGAATTATCAAAATTTAATTCTTTCAATAATTTGTCCTCACTTATTTGATTATCTTCAAATAAGTGAGGACAATTTCTTTTAAAATTTCAATCAATTCATTTTTTATTGAATTATTTTTTGTACGACATTTCTATAATCTTTAAAATATTTAAATAATAATTAAATATTAATATTTTAATAATATCTTATTGTATTAATAAGCAAAATTAAAAAAAAATAAAAAGATCATATATAAAATATGATCTTTACGAATTATTTATAATATGGCGCACCTAGAGGGATTCGAACCCCCGACCCTATGCTCCGAAGGCATATGCTCTATCCAACTGAGCTATAGGTGCAACACAAATATTATATTATTAATAAATTTATTTTAAATTTTAATATCTTCTGGTGATTTATTATCTTTATCCTTCCATCTATAATTACCACTTGATGATGAACCTGATACGAAACTTGCAGCTGCAGAAGAAGAACTAAATTCTATATTACTAATTAATTCATAATTTTTATTATATAAACTATCATATTCTTTTCTATATCTATATATATGTTTAGGTATTTTTGGTCATATTTTTTCAGATATTTTGCTACCTTTTTTTAGAAT
>CAJUTA010000032.1 GCA_910589685.1 uncultured Ureaplasma sp. | reverse complement strand
TATAACTTCTTCAAATAATGGAATTTTATTACTTTTCCAATTTGAAAGTGATTTAAATAGTTTTAATCAATGATATTGGAATCAAGAAGTAATGGAGAAAATTTGTGATTTATTTAGTAAAAAAATAATTATTCTAGCTGGTACCAAAAAAGATATTCAACTATGAAAAAAAGAAATTGATATTAACAAAAAATATCTTGATATAGATATTGATAAATATTTTCCAAATGTAGCTTTATCAGAAGAAGACAAAATAAAAAAAATTCTTGAAATTAATAATATAAAGGAGTAAAAATATGAATATTCAAAAAATTATGCAAGAAGTACAACGTTTACAAAAAAAAGTTCAAGAATTTGATGAAAAGATTTTTGAATATGATTACAAAGGTTATATTCAATTTAAACTAAATGGTAATTTAAAACTTATTTCAATGACAATTAATCAAAATTTAATTGATCCAGAAGATCCAGAGACTCTTCAAGATCTTATTGTTATGGGATTTAATGAAGCAAAAAATTTTATTGATTCTGAACGTAGTAAATTAGAAACAGCAACTAAAGGTATGCCAAAAGGATTTTTCTAGAATAATGCATACTATTGAAGAATTAGAATATTTGATAGATTCATTAAAATCATTACCAGGGGTAGGATACAAAACTGCCGCTAAATGAGCATATTTTTTAATAAATAAAGACACACATTATATAAATGAATTTACACATAGAATTATTAATGCAAAAAATGCAATTAGATATTGTAACAACTGTAATAATTTTTCAAAAACATCAATATGTTCAATTTGTAGCAATAATTATCGTAATCATAGACAAATATGCATAGTTTCTTATATAGAAGATTTACAAAGAATTGAAGAGAGTGGAGTTTATAATGGTATCTATTATGTTTTGCATAATGAAGCCAATCCTAGAAAATTAAATGAAATAATATCAATTATTAATAAATTTAAAAATAAATTAGATGAGCATCGTGAAATTGATGAAATAATTATTGCTACGAATTTTACTTTAGCTGGTCAATTTACAGCCAACAAACTATGCGAAAATCTTAATAATTTTAATGGTAGAATATATCGAATTGGATTAGGCCTTCCAATTAATAGTGCGTTAGATTATGCTGACAATGAAACAATTAAATATTCATTTATTAATAAAAATAAAATAAAGGGTTAAAAATGAAAAAAACATTATTACTATATTCTCGAATTTGTCCATGAGATTCAAAATTTACAATTAAATTATTTAATGAACTTCAAACTTTAACAAATGTTACTGCAAGAAAACTAGATGGTAGTAAACCATTTGATATTCAATATGAGCAAGAATACATTAAACAATTTGATAATGTTATTGTTCTATTTACAATAAATTGATTTAATTTGCCATGAGATATGTCTCGTTACATGGCTGAAGTTTGAAAAGCAAATGATTTTAATTTAAAAGATATTAACTTCTATACAATTTGTACAACTGGTAGTCCACAAAAAATTTATGGTGATGAAGGATTTGGTTGAACTGCAGGACAATATTTAAACAATTTTAGTAGTGTTCTAAAAAGATTAAAAGCAAATTATTTAAAACAATTCTTTTTCTATAATTGCATGAATTCTAATCCAGATGATGAACAATTTGTTGAATTTGTAGAATCGACAAAAGAATGATTAGAAAATAATTTATAGATAGAAATAATTAAATGAAAAACAAGATAAAACTTCTAAAATACAAATTATTTAAAATTACTAGTGGATTGTTAATTGTATCATCTGTTTTATCTTGTTTTTCATTGTCCGCGTGTGCACAAAATTCCAATGAAGATATTTATGAAAATCTCTTAAATAGTGACATTAATATTAATGAAATTATTGATGGTGATTCATCTAATTTAACAATTGATCAATTCATTAATCAAAATTTTGGTTCTATTTATTCTACAAATGATTGATTATCAAACAATAAACAAAAAATTTTGAATGACTTATATTCATCACAAATTGAATTAAGAAGTTACAAGAATCAAATCATCCCAAATTATAATAATGGAACTATTATTCTAAAAATCTATTTAGAAAATAGTAATTTTCAAAATAGATCATCTCCTAAACTTTATGATTTGAAGTTAATAAACTTCAAAAAAGGATTTAAAATTCCTAATCTTAAAAAAATTGTGAATATCATTTCAATAAATAATGATTATTCTAACTTAACATTAAAAGAATTTCTAAATGCACACTTTAGTAATGATCAATTAATTAATAATTGATTGAATGATAATAAACAATATTTTTTCGAATCAAGTAATTTATTGGATGAAATATCAATTAAATTAATTAGTTACAAATCTAATAAAGATGAATCAATAAATATAAAAGTTGAAATTACTAATTTGTATTCAAATTCAGATATTCAAGAATTCACTCTAACAGGTTTCATTATTGAACAATTACCAGCTCTTAAGAAAAGTTTAGATATTTCTAATACAAGTTTTTCACAATTAACTGCATCTAATTTTGTTAAAGAATATTTGAATAATGATAAATGACTTATAGATAACAAAAAATTACTATTTTTAAATTCAGAATCACTAGATAACATTTCAATTTCATTAAATAAATATTCTTTTAAAAAAGATGGATCACTTGATTTGATGATAAATGTGAGTAATGAATATCGTAATAATGCTCAAACAATTAACTTATTTGGATTTAAAGAAATTCCATTCCCAGAAATTAATTTGAAAACTAATATTTCCACAATTAATGTGAGTTATTCAAGTTTTACTTCTGATGAATTTAAAAATAAATATTTTTCTAATTTATCAAATGTTAATGATTGATTAAGAAATAATAAGACATTTTTATTTCCATCTAATGCAGATTTGAATGATGTTTTAATTAAAGTAAATAGTACATCAGATATTAAAACTAATTTAGTAGATGGAAGTATTACAATTAATCTTGTTGTATCAAATGGCTTTCAAACAATTAATAAAACAATTAACTTATTTGGATTTAAGAAAGTAGATGCTTTACCAATATTTATTAATCAATTAAATATAAATAAAGTTGATCAATCTTTGTCTACTTTGACTGCTGATAAATTTATTGAAAATGAATGAAATAGCACTCAAGATATTAATAATTGATTTAATAAAAATAAACATTTATTATTCGAAAATTCACCAAAATTAGATGATGTAAAAATCACCTATATTTCTAATGATTCTAGAATAACTCCAAATTTAGTTGACGGAACAATAAATGTTAGTAAATTAAAAATATCTAATAAATATTTTGAAAAAAATGTTGATTTTATTCTTATTGGTTTTACTAAAACATTGCCAAATATAAATAGCAATGTTAACATTAGTTCAATTCCAAATTTATCTCAGTTATCTGTCAAACAATTTATGCTTGATTATTTTAATACAACAAATAATATTAATGCTTGATTATCTCAAAATAAACAATTAATTGTTTTTAATTATAATCAATATCCAAATATTAATATTGTTATTAAACCAAATACAAATCCAGAAATGGATTTAAATAATAATTCAATTGATTTAATAATTGTTCTTTCATCAAATAATTTATCAAAAGAATTTAATTTAAAAATAAGTGGTTTTCGTACTCTAATTAATTTACCAATTTTAAAATCTAATATTGATATAGGTACAATAAATTCATCTTATTTGCAATTAACATGTAGTGAATTTGAAACTCAATATTTTAACAATGAAACTTCAATTAATCAATGGTTATTGCGATATAAAAATTTTTTATTTAATGAAACAATTAATGATAATTCATTAAAAGTTATTATTACACCAAATACTACAATTAAGATTGTTGGTACGACAATTGAAATTAATTTAGATATTAGTAATATTGACTATTCATTAACTAATCAAAAATTAGTTTTGTCGAATTTTAAACCTGAACCAATTATTGTTCCACTACCAAATTTAAAAAATAATATTTCTATTAATTCAATAGATACAAAATATCAAGATATTTTAATCTCTAAATTTGTAGATGATAATTTTGCAACTGAAAATAATATTAATATTTGATTAGATGAACATAAAAGATTTTTCTTTGATTTGTTAAGTCCTGAGTTGGATGCAATCTCTTTAAAAATTAAACCTAAAACATTGTTAAATACAAGTCATTCACGTGATTTATTATCCATAGATGTATTTATTTCTAATGGAATAAGTTCAAAATATGATAAATTGACATTGACTAATTTCAAAGTCCCTACATTACTAATTACTAATCCAGTTACTCCAACTCCATATAGCTACTCTCCACATATAGAAAGTTAACTGCCAAGAATTGATATAAATATCAATAATAATCCAAATGACATAACAAAACAATATCAAGAAGCTAATTTTATAGTTTCAAATCCAAATAAAACTAATGAATCACAATCATTAACAGGAAAAATAAAAGTTCGGGGGAATTCAACTTTTGAGTATCCTAAAAAACCATACAGAATTAAATTAGATAAAAAAGCATCACTATTAGATTTAAATAGTAATAATAAATTTAAAGATTGAGTTTTATTAGCTGATTGGTGTGATCCATCAATGTTGCGTAATAGTGCAGGATTATATTTAGGTCAATTTTTATTTAAAGATTTTGGTTTATATTCAAGTGATTTAGATATGTAGATGTTTATATAAACACAGAATATCAAGGTATGTATTTGCTATGTGAACAAAATGAAGTATCAACAAACCGTGTAAATATTGATAAACCCGTTTTAAACTCATCAAATATAGATATTGGATATTTATTAGAAATGGATGCATATGCAGATGCCGAAGAACCTTTATCTAGATTTTATTTAAATTACAATAATAGATCACCTTTATATAAATATGATAATTCACATTCTAATATATTTAATTATGTTGGTGTTTATTCATATTCCATAAAGAGTAAAGTTTATGATAACAATCAAAATGATTTTATTTCGAAATATCTAGAAAATATTTATCGAATCTGTTATAAAGCAATAATTGAAAATAAATACTATGAATTCAATTCTAATAGAACTGACATTATAAAATCCCATAGTATTAAAAATGTGGATGATTGCATATCTAATGTTTTAGATATTGAATCAGTTGTCTCAATGTTAATATTGCAAGAGATAGTTTGTGATTGAGATTTAGCCAATTCAAGTTTTTATATGAGTATTGATTTATCACAATTTGGAGATGGTAAATTAAAGTTTCAAGTTCCTTGAGATTTTGATTGTGCATTTGGTATTAGACTTCCAAATGATGGAACTGGAATAATTCAACCAACAGGATTATATGCAGCTAATTCATACAATCCATGAATGGTGTTATTATATAAATCTACACTTATTAAAAATAAAATAAAGCAAAAATGAAATGAATTAATTCAAAATAAAGTATTTGAAAAATTAATGAAATATTTAGATGATTCTTCTACTTTATATGAACAAAATTACAAAATGAATTTTGATAAATGAAAAAATATTGGTAATTATGCTCGTGATAAATATGAGGAATATTCTAAACAAGAAACTATAGATTGAGCACCTATTGAATTAGACTGATGAATGGCAGTGGTTGGTAGTGATATTGTACCAGAAGCTACTTGAAAAAATGTTAGTTCACAAGTAGATGCTAAAGAATATTTAAAAAATTGATTAAAAGAACGATTAATAACATTAAACAATTTATGAATATCTTAAACAAGATACTTATTATATTTTCAGTAAATAAAAAACCCAACAAGTTTTATTTGTTGGGTTTTTTATTATCTAATAGCAATTATTATTTAATTGAAGTTTGTAAAAATAATTTAAGACTTTCAAACATTGTTGTTAATTGTTGGTATAAACTATCACCAATGTATTTTTGAACTCAATCTAAAGTATCAATGTCATAATGTCAAATATTTCCAGTAACTTCATAATCATTGTATGCATCCATTGATCCATCATAATTTGGTAAATCATAAACTACTAAATCAGAACCATTAATATTTGTTTTTTTCAATTGTTCAGATTTTTGTGCCAATGTAGTACCGTCATTTAAGATATATGCATTAAGATTAGTTGTTTGACTATATCCATCATATTTTCCACTATTAGCTCTAATTTGGAAGTTAGTAGATTCCATATATGCAACAGGAATATTTGCATATTTATAGAATGGCATATGATCACTTCAATCACCTGTTTCTCCAGCTCTATATTCTGTTGGATCTACTTGTGGATGGATGATTAATTCTAAATTTGGATCATTATAATTTTCAGATCTAATTCTACTAAGTGCATTTAATTGGTCACGAATAATTGTACTTGTATTTCCAGTACCATTGTAATCTAAATCAGGGTTAGTATTTGGACTATGAGCATAAATATAATCTCCTCCAGCAATTGTGTCCATATTAATCATTCCAATTGCATTTTTTGGATCTAGTGGACCATTATTAAGTAGATATTGAGAAACAAATGCTTTTGTCCCATTAACTCCAACTTCTTCAGCATCACTAAAGATTACATGTAATCTAGTTTTACTTAATTTTTCTTTATTATCTTTAAAGTAGTTAATGATTTGTAAAGCGACTGATACACCAGTAGCATTATCTGTTGCACCTCAACTTGCTTTATTTTTTCCACTAGCCGTTGAATCATAATGAGCAACAATATAGAAATCATTTGTTGCATTATTATTTGGTGTTACTGTAACAATAATGTTTTGTCCTTCATTGTTATATGTGTTCAAAACATTATTTGCACGGTCACGACCATTTCATAAGAATGGTTGAACAACAACTCCATCATTCAATACAGAGCTGTCCGCATTTTTACTAATGATAATATTTTCATCATCAATCATTGTTCCTGGATTAGTTGTATCTTCTTTTTTAGCATATTGAGTTGTATTACTATCCAATGTAACACTGAATTGTTTATTGGTATCATCAAAAGTTACAGTTGCTGCTGCTGGATAAGTAATTGCAGCACCTGAATGATTAACTAACCCCATGCTAATTAGTTTGTTTATGATATATAAATATGAGTGATGACTACCATAGTTATGAACATTTGGATCAATTTTAGTTTGTAAATCATATAATGGTTTTACACCATCATTTACACCAATATACGCTGTAGCTTCATTTCCTTTAGAATCTGTATATTTTAAAGATTTAAGATTATCTACCCCATATTTAGAAATGTTTCCAGCTCAACGACCATGATTTTGTATTAAAAAGTCATTGAAAGTTTGGGAAACTTCTTGATTAATTGGTTGTTTACTAACAGCACTACTTTCTTGAGACTGACAAGAACTTAGAACTGTCGAAGTTACTAGGGATATTGCTCCAAGAGAAAGAGAAAGACCTAAAATCCCTAATTTTAATTTAGTTTTCATTTTTATTACACTTTCTATCACACTGTTATTAAGTGTTGACAATTTAATTTTAAAACTTATTCTTTATAAGAATAAATAAGTTGTTATAAAATAATTTAAAGTTTTTATATTATAATATCTATTGTTATTTATAAATTCGTGTCATTTTATTGAGGCGTTATGCAAAAAGAAATTCAACCAAAATTAATTAATTGTGAATATGTTTGTGCCTCTTGTGGTAACAAATACAACATTCTTTCCACAAAAGGTCCTAACGTTTCACTAGATGTTTGTTCAAATTGTCACCCATTTTATGTAGGGACTACATCAAGTTCATCATTACGTGGTCGTGCTGAAAAATTATCTAATAAGTTTGATGCTGGTAAACAATTCAAAGCTAAAAAAACAATTGTATCAGCAAACAAAACTAATAAAGAAGGAAAAACTGAATCAGGTTTTGGTTCTTTATAATAATTTAATTTATATTGAATAAAAATACTAGTTTTAAGCTAGTATTTTTATTAGTTATTGGTACAAAAGATGGAATACAACAAAAAATTATATAATTCATTACTAAAGATTAATAACAAGAATGATGAATTAAACAAATTGTTAGAAACTATTGGTAACGATCCTATAAAAATCAAAGAAATAAATATTCAATTGAAGCAAACTAGCAAAGTTAGTTTACCATTTTCATCATATAAAAAAATGATTGATGAAGGTTTATCTTTAGAAGAAAGTTTAAAAATAGAAACAAATAAAGAGTTTTTAGATTTAATGAAAATTGAATTAGATGAAATTAAAAATTCTATTCCTGAAATTGAAAAAGAATTAAAGATTCTTTTATTGCCAGAAGATCCAAATAATGGTAAAAATGTAATAATCGAAATGAGACCTGCTGCAGGTGGTGATGAAGCATCTATCTTTGTTGCTAATTTATTTGATACTTATAAACGTTACATTGATTCAAAAGGATGAAAACTAAATGTTCTTGAATTAAGCACTCAAGCTCATGGTTATGATTTTATTTCTTTTTCTGTTAGTGGAACAGACGTCTATAGTTGTTTAAAATTTGAATCTGGTGTTCACCGTGTTCAACGTGTTCCTGCTACTGAATCAAAAGGTCGTGTCCACACTTCAACCATCACTGTTGCAGTTTTACCAGAACAAGATGAAATTGAAATCCATATTAATCCACAAGATTTAAGAGTTGATACATATCGTGCCTCAGGAGCTGGTGGACAACATGTTAATAGAACAGAATCAGCAGTTAGAATTACTCATATTCCTAGTGGTATTGTTGTTTCTTCACAAGAAGCAAAATCACAAATTGAAAACCGTGAAATTGCTATGAAAATGCTTCGAGCAAAAATGTGAGATGCTGCTCAAAAACAAAAACATGATGAACAAGCTAGTGCACGTAAGAACCAAGTAGGTACTGGAGAACGTTCTGAAAAGATTAGAACATATAATTATCCACAAAATAGAATTACTGATCATCGTATTTCTCTAACATTAAATAAATTGGATCATATTATGTTAGGTGAACTAGATGAAATTATTGACTTATTGATTGCAGATGAACAAGCTCAATTAATGAATAATTTAGATATTTAAAATGACTAATTCCGAATTATTATTTAAATTAAAAGAAATTCTAATTAATGCAAATCAAAACGACAAGATTGCAAATTGGATTTTGATGAGTATTTATAATTTAAATAATTATTTAGATTTAATTAATGTTCTTCCTATAGAAGCAACTAAAATTAATGAATGTAACCAAATATTAGATGAATATTTAACGGGAAAACCACTTTCTAGAATTTTAGGTAATACAAATTTTTATTCCAATAAATTTTTTGTTGATGAAGGTGTATTTTGTCCAAGAAATGAAACTGAATTATTGGTTGATAAATTAATTGAATATATAAATAAGTTAAAAATTAAATATCCAATTAAGTTACTTGATATGTGTTGTGGAACTGGAGTAATTGGAATTTCCATAAAATTACATTTTTTAGATAGTCTTGATTTAACATTAGTAGATATTAACAAAAATGCATGTACTAATTCTGAAAAAAATTTGCAACTACATAATATAAATGCAAATGTTATTCATTCAGATTTGTTTGATAATGTATCAGATAAATTTGATATTATTGTTTGCAACCCTCCCTATATTAGTTTCAAAGATGATATTGGTGTAGTTAAGAAATATGATCCATTAAATGCATTATTTGCTGAAAATGATGGATATTCAATTTATGAAAGAATAATTCATTCATATCTAAATTACATTAATAATAATCAAAATTATTTACTTGCTTTTGAAATTGGCAAGGGGCAAGAAGAGACGATTAAAAATTTGCTTTTATTGAATGATTCAAATATTAATATAGATATTATTAAAGATTATAATAATATTAATCGTTTCATTTTTGTATATAAAGACAATGACATTTAAAACATATAAATATTCAGATATTAATAGTATTATTTTTGAATTGATGAACAATAAGGCAGTAATTATCCCAACTGATACTATCATTGGGATACTTGCTAAAGACAAAAATATTATTTATAAAATTAAGCAACGCTCAACAAATAAAAAAATTATTCGCTTTATTTCAGATAAAAGCGAAATACCAAATTTGAATAAAGATCAAATTAATTTTTTAAATAAGTTTTGACCAGGCAGTTTGACAATTGTCAAATCTAACATTTCTTATCGCATTCCTAATGACAAGAACTTGTTATATATTTTAAATAAATTTGATTATTTATATTGTAGTAGTGCAAACATTAGCAATCAAGAGTGTATAACAAACACATTAGATGCAAATAAAATATTTGATGTTTCTAAATATTTTTATAATCTTGTAATTGTAGATGAACCAGGGATTGGTACCGAACCATCAACAATTGTTAATATTGATAAATGACAAATTTTACGTCGTGGAGCAAATGTTGAGGCAATTGAAGAATGAATTAATGAATTAAATCTTTTCCAAACAAGAAAAATTTATGTTTTAGTTGAACCAAAAGAATATTATTTTTACAACTCTAAGTTAGCAAAAAATAAAAAAATAAATTTTTTAAAATTAAATGAAAAAAATTTTAATTCAATTATTCAAAACATTTCTAATAATGATGAAATACTAATTATTTCTCATGAACCAAATATTTGAGATTATTTGGCTAATAAAACTCCTTTTATACGTAGTGGAATAGTATATAGTGAAGAGTTAGCAAGTTTAATTAAATTACATGATGATGTACATGTAGCAAATTTTGATTTAAATTTATTTACAAATGAGCAAATATTAAACCAGATACAAACATATTTAGAAACAAAATTTGAAGGTGGTCGCCATCTTAAAAGAGTTAATAGTATTGTTGAATACGAGGAAAGTAATTAAAAGAATTTTTAAATAAAAAATGATGGAAAATAAAATTTCCATCGTTTTGAATTAATTCCATTTACCAACAAAGTAATTTCTTTTGCCCTTTTTAACAACAACAAATTCTTTATTGATGCAATCATTTTTATTTATTATAAATGTTTCATCATTAATTTTAATGCCATTAATTATAATTGCATTTGTTGATAATAATTCTCGGGCTTGAGTTTTAGATTTTGCAACTTGTAATGCAATTAATAGATCAACAACGTTATATTTTTCTTCAGTTAAAAAAGTTGTTGGGACATTTTCAAGAGCATTTTTCAAGTCAGTTGAATCAATATTAGTTATGTCTCCAGAAAATAATTTTTTACTAATATCTTTTACTTTATTTAATTCTTCAATTCCATGAATATCAGTTAATATTCAATCAGCTAATGCATTTTGTGCACATCTTGAACTCGGATTATTAATTTGTTCATTTTCAATATTTTCAATTTCTTCTTTTGATAACATTGTCAAACACTTTAACAATTTAATGACATCACTATCTGATTGATTAATTAAATATTGATACATTTGATATGGGGATGTCAAATTTTTATCTAAATAAATTGCATTATTTTCTGATTTGCCAAATTTTTTACCATCACTTGTTGTTAGTAAATTGAAAGTCATACCAAATGCATGATTATCATCACCATACATTTTTCGAATCATTTCAATTCCAGCAGTAATGTTACCTCATTGGTCACTCCCACCTAATTGCAATCAAGTATCATGATCCTTATATAATTTACTAAAATCATAGGCTTGTATTATATTGTAACTAAACTCAGTATAAGAAATACCTGTCTCTAAACGAGTTTTAACAATTTCTTTTTGCAAAACATCATTAACATTTACTAATTTACCAATATCTCTTAAAAAATCTAAGAAATTAAGATCTTTATAAAAATCAAAATTATCTATGATTAATTCACAACGAGCATATTTTTCCAATTGTTTTTTAATTGATAATTTGTTTTGCTCCAAAGTTTTTTTATCCAAAAGGTTACGTTCTTTACTTTTACCACTAGGATCGCCAATCATCCCAGTAGCACCACCTATTACTGCAATTGGACTAAAACCAGCAATTTTAAATCTACGCAACAATAAAATCATTACATAGTTGCCTAAATGCAATGAAGATGCACTTGGATCAAATCCTACATATAATGATTTTTTATTTTTGTCAAAATGATTTAATTTTTCTTCATTTGTAATTGAATTAATTAAATTGCGCCACTTTAAATCATTAAATCAATTCATTATTATTTTTCTATTTTAGAAGATTCTTCAGAAGTGGTTGCATTTTCTTCTTTTTTGTTTTTTTCAAAACGATTATTATTTTGTCTATTATGGTTTATATATGCACGTTGTGCATTTTCACCATTATAAACACGCTTAGTTTGCACTTCTGGTAATACTATTTCTTCATCAGCTTTTCCAACAACTTTAGTTGGTTCATCTTTTGCTTCAGCAATAGCATCAATTAATACACCAAGGATTAACATGATTGAACGAATTGAGTAGTTGTTAATTGGTAAGATGTAGTCAATATTATCTGGGTTAGTATTAGTGTTTGCAAGAGCAATAACAGGAATACCTAATTTTTTTGCTTCAACAACTGAATTAGCATCATGGCATGGATCTAATACAATTAATGCATTTGGTAATTTGCGCATTGTACGAATTCCACCATAAAATTTAGCTAATTTTTCAGTTTCTTTTCGAATTAAAATTTGTTCTTTTTTAGTGTACTTTTCAATTTCACCAGTTTTTTGTAACTGTAAATTATCATTTAATTTTTTAATTGATTTAGAAATATTTTTAAAGTTAGTTAAAGTTCCACCAAGTCAACGTTGAACAACATAGAAAGCTTGTCCACGTTTTGCTTCTTCTTTAATTAAATCTTTAATAATTTTTCCATTTGTTCCAACAATTAATATACGTCCTCCTTCTTTAGTTAATTCATTAATGAATTGGTACGCTTTATTTAAACAAACAAGTGATTTTAAAACATCAATAACATGATTATTTGGACGACGTGCATAAATGTATGGACGCATTTTTGGATTTCATTTTCTTGGATTAAGACCAATATGTGCACCAACTTCTATCATTTTTGAAGCAGACACAAGTGGTTTTAATTTTTTAATAGTTGAATTAGCATTGGCTTTATTCTGAACTGATTCAGCAGGCGATGTTGCAGTTTTATTTTGTGCAACATTAGCATTTGCAACAGATTCTTGTTCTGTTGATTCAACTTTTTCAATAGTAGCCGAATTTTCCATTTATTTGGAATACCTCTTTTAAGAAATTTAAACATTATATAAAACTAAATTATTTTATCATATTTTTATATATATTAAGGTATGGTTCTCCTAATTTAGCATGTTCATCAAGTAGTAAAATCCCACTACTTTCAGTTGATAATCCTAATTCTTTTTCGCTACATAGCATACCATCTGATATGAACCCTCCAACTTTTCTTGGAATGATTTGCATACCATTAGGTAATATTGCACCAATTTTACTCAAAACAACAATTTTATCAACTGCAACATTCTTTGCGCCACATACAATATCATAATCATTTATACCATCACTAACAATACATTTATGTAAATGTGTATTTGGTATTTCTTCACATTTGATTACTTTTGCTACAACAATTAAATTTTTGGATTCTAAATTTTCAATTTTTGTTTTATTTTTAACTCAATTAATTATTTCATCTGTTGGATAAATAAATCCATTGACATCCAATTTCAATCCATCAAGATTAAAAATATTAATACCTACTATTTCATCATTTTTATCTTTTAAAATTGTATAGTCATCATTGCTTTCTTTTTTCACAATTTCTTCATACGATAAGTTAATAATCATATATTCTTTGTCATCATTTGAATATTTAAAAATTGTCATTTATTTAATTAACCTTGATAAAAATTTATTTATTATAATATTATAATTATTATTCTCAATTTATGAAAATTGCTTATTTATTAGACACAGGTTCTAGTTACAATATTGGACAGGATCAAGATTGTTTTTTTGTACCGATGATTATTGACATCATTGATAATGATTTATCAACTAGTTATAGAGATCAAATTGATATTACTAATTTAGAATTGCATAAAATATTATTTGACAAGAAATCAGTAAGAACTAGTCAACCAACAATTGGTAGCATAATGGAAAAAGCTATTGAAATCTTTACAAAATATGACAAAATAATTGCCATTCCTTTTTCATCTGCACTTTCTTCAACTTATTCAACTTTTTTATCACTTAAAAAGGAATATGGCAATGATAAGTTTTTAGTTGCAAATGCAAACACAATGTCTATTACAGGAAATTGATTAGTATCAGATCTTAAAAAATACATTGAAAGTAAAGGTGATATAAATCAAGAAGAACTTGATAATATCACAAAAAAAATATGTGAATCTCAATGTGGTGCATTGATAGTTTCTGATTCTTCTTATTTGATTTCAGGAGGAAGAATTAGTGGATTTAAAGGTCTAATTATAAAAACTCTAAAACTTAAATTAATTATTAAATTCCAAGGTGATCTCCAATTTGCCAATAAGTCCAATAATTTTTTAAATGCTATTGATAAATCATTAGAGATAATTGATCAACAGATTGAGTTCAAAAAATATGGAATAAAACGTTACACAATTATGTCTAGTTTAGAAAATAAAGATGATAATGAAAAAAATATTAGCTATATTAAATCATTATTAGGTAATGAAGATAAATATTATGTTTCTGAATTACCAGGTTGTGTTCAATGTCATTCTGGTCCAAATAACTTTTCAATTTTGATTGAGTCATATAAAGAAATTGATTAAACAATAAATGATAATATTGTTATCCCAATTAAGAATAATAATGATGTACTTGTAATATCCAATAATGTGGCAATTAATGGTCCACACATTATTGTTGGATCTAGCTTAAATTTTGTTGCAAGCAGTGGCAAACACACGCCCAATAATTTTGCAAATATTATAGCAATTCATAGAGCAGCTGATACACCTATAGAAACATATACTGTTTTTAGATAATCTATATGCATACCAGTATCAGTGTTTAGTCTAAATTGCGGTATTGCAAAATAAATTAATAATCGAGCAAAATTAATAATTGCAAGTAAAAACCCTAAAATTAATGCAATTTTAAACTCTTTATAAATTAATTTTGAATATTCTTTATTTGTCACCTCTCCAACAGCTAATGTCCGAATTGTAGTGGCAAATGATTGTGATCCTGTATTACCAGATGTACCAGTTATTACAGGTAAAATTGGTATCAATAAAATTGTTGATAATCCAGCAGTTTCTCGAATTCCTCATTGTTCAAATAGAGTAATTAATATTGATGTTAAAGTTGCACTAATCATCAATATTACTACTCAAAATAAACGAGATTTAACGATTTTTCAAACAGATGAATAAATATAAGATTCATCTGTTTTTTGTATCCCATACATGTTATATATATCTTCAGTTACTTCTTCTTCAATTGCTGGAAGAATGTCATTATTATCAATTAAACCAATTAATTGATTTTTTTCATTAACTACAGGGATATGTCTAAAATGATATTCTTGAAAAATATCAATAATATTTTCAATATCATCTTTAGGCTTTGCACTAATAAATGAGTCATTTAAAATTTTTGTAATTTTTTCATTATAATTTTCAGCAAAGAATAAGTCTTGAATATTAACAAATCCTAGTAAATATCCATCAGATTTGCACACAAAAACACTTTCATGTTCCTCAATATTTTTACTTTTATTTATTTCTTTTATTACTTGAAGGCATTTTTTTATTGTTCAATCTTCATTAAAAGTAATAAAATCTGGGTTCATTATGGAACCAGCTTCATCATTTTCAAATTTATCAATTTTTTTGATCATTCCCCTTTGTTCAGCAGACAAATTGATTAAGATTTTTTTGAAATTATCTTTATTACGATTAGCAATGTCCAAAATTTCATCAGGGAACAAATTTGAGAAAATAATTTTTATTTGATTGTTACTAGCAACATCTACAATTTCGTCTTGTAACTCATTTGGTAAATATCGATAAATTGCACTTGTTTTATTTTTATTAATAACCATTAACAAAAATAAAATAACTTCAGGATTATCAATTTCTATTAAGCT
>CAJUTA010000031.1 GCA_910589685.1 uncultured Ureaplasma sp. | reverse complement strand
TTGCTATATGCTCTTATAAATATAACTTTTTCTTTATTTTGCAGAGCACCAAAAATTATTTGAATTTAATGAACTAAAATTTTGTTTATTTGAATTATTTTTTTAGATAAAGTCGTTTTATAACATCTATTTGGAGCAAAAATTACTACATTTTTATTTTTAATTTGTTTAATTATTTGGTTTTTTATTTCTTCTAATTTTTGTTTATCCATTGCATAATTTCCTAACAAATAATTAAAAAATAACTTAAATTTTTAATATTTAATAAGTGATCTTACAGGCACACTTAATTTATCTTTGCCTTTAAGATCAACAAGCTCAATTAGAACTAAATTTCCTATAACTTCAGCTCCACATTTTTTAACTAATTCAACAATTGCATTTGTTGTTCCGCCAGTTGCTAAAAGATCATCTACAATAAGAATTCTTTGACCTTGTTTTATCGCATCTTTATGAATTTCCAATGATGTTGAATTGTATTCTAAATCATAATCAATGGAAATTGTTTTTCTTGGTAATTTTCCTTTTTTTCGAATAAAGACAAATGGTTTATTTGCTTTTAATGACAAAGGAATACCAAATAAATAGCCACGCATTTCAGGCGAAACAATCACATCATATTTAAATTCTTTTGCAATTTTTTTCATTTCTTTGATTGTTTTATTAACTAATTTCGGTTCCAAAAACAATGGAGTTATATCTTTAAAATTAATTCCTTTTTTTGGAAAATCTTTAACATTTACTATCTTGTCTTTAATTTCATTAAATAACATAGTTAACCTTAATTATGATTTATTCCAGCAATAATTTGCTCATCAACTTTATCATATCATTTATGCTTTTGATTTACTAAATTATTATTTAGTGTATGTGCTAAATATTTTTCTCTTAAATACATTGTTCATGTGAATCAGAATGGTATTAATATAATAGCAATTGTTACACCATAAATATTAATTAATCCATTAATTAAATAATTAAATAAGTTTATTGCTGAGTCGAAAATTAACATGTAAATATTTATTAATAAGAATCCAATTAATAATATTAAAACTACTGTTAATATTTCTTTGATTTGTTTCACAGTAAAATCATATATTTCATTTGTTGTATGTCTTTTTTTCAAGTTAAATGATTTTTTAACATTGAATACAATCATGCTAATCAATGCATTGCTAATAATAAATAACACGATATATGATTCAATAACATTTAAGTTAATTGGAATTTGGAATAATCCAATAATACCAATCATCACAATATTAATAATTAATTGCATTACAAACATTGGAACAACATTTATAATATTGAACATAAATAAGTTTAAGATTGCAATGAAAGCTAAACTAATTAGTAAACAATTTATTCCATTATTGAATAAAAGTGAAGCAAAATAAGCATTATTTACTCTAAATGATAAAGAATTTTTTCATGTCGGATCTATTGCGTTGACACTATCAAAAACTTGATTAATATTTAAATTAGAATTAGAAATTAAAACTTTTTGTCACATTCCATTATCTAATTGATACGTATAAATATAGTCTCATTTAACATTCATACTATTAGCTAATTTATTTATAAATGTTTCAACATTAGCAACTTGATCTTGATTGTCTATAGAATAAGTCAATACAAGTTGTTTTGTATATTTGAAGTTTATAACATTGTTATTTAAAGTTACTAATAGAATTATTCCAATAATACTTAAACCAACTAAAATTCCAAGAATTAAATAAGTTCATCATTTTTTAGTTAATAATCCATTAGCAATTTGATCATTAATTTTGCTAATTCATTTAGACTGGATATTATTTTCTTCTGGAATATTAATATCAAATGAAGTGACATTATGAATTGATGACAAAGATTTTATATCTTTCGAATTCAAAATTAATTTAGGTTTAGTTTTGATAAATAAATAATATGAAATCATAACTAAAATCAAGAAGAATGCAAAACAAATAATAAAACTATTAAAGTTTGCAATAATTAAAATAGCTCCAAATGATTTTATTTGATATTGCCCGAATAATAAAGCAACTAATGAAACAATTAATGGAATTGAATAAGTCAATATTGACATTCAAACATATGAACTTAAGAAAACTTTAAAAGAATTATTAATGTTCAATTTCTTTGAATTAATTGCATCTTTTAGTTTTAAGAATCCATATACAAATGGAATTAATGGCAAGAATAATGCAGAAATAAATGCAAATAATGTATTAATTGTTATTGTTATAGATAAACTACTAAGAACTAATAAAGTTATTCCTTGCGAAACAAATAATGATAATCCAAGAAAGACTCCTGGTATTCTATATAAAATACTAACAACAATTGCAATGATTAAAATTAAAATACCAAAAGCAATAATTCCACTACTGAAACTATCTACACCAATAATTGAATTATTATATTTGCTAGGAATTAAAGAAACTGTATTTTCAATAAATCCATTAAACATTTGTTTATAAACAAGTTTAGCTCTATTTATATTTTTATAGACATAATCACCATTAACCGAACTCTTTAATAAGTAATAGTTCATAAATTGTTTGTCAATATATGCGTTATTAGCAAAATTAACAGCAGTTCTTACATCACTTGCTCCAAATTTTGAAACTGTTCAATTGACATCTAAAGCATTTGAAAAATAGTTATTTTTCAAATATTCTTTGTCTTTTTTTTGTTCTTTAGTTGCTAAACTTGGAAAGAAATCGAATCAATTGTAATAATCAATTGATGCTAAATATGGCGAAATTAATGTATCACCATTTAAATTTCATGAATATAAGAATTCATAACTTTCATATGGAATTTTTCCATCCGTACTACTTTTATATATGTAGTAGCTATTTAAAATTTCTAATAGCGGATCAACATTATTGTTGCTTGTCAAACCAAAATCTATTGATTGTGCCAAATATAGACTAGACATAATTTGACTAATAGGAACATCATTTCTTTTTCCACATCATTTCATAAAAGAATCATAGTCACCATTTGCAGATAATGAAGAATATAATGAATTAACACGTGTTTTAATACTTTGATCTATTTCATCATTTGAAATATTTAATGTTTCATTTAAATATGAAATTGTGGTTAAAATTTGCAATAGATTTATTAATCCATTACGATTTTTTCATAAAATATAGCTATCATTTGGAGCTTCTTTTTTCTTACTAGAATTACTCTCATCACTTTCAAAATTATTAATAACTTGACGGTATGTTGTTTCTGATAAATCTCCGTCTCAATTGTAAACACTTGTGAATTGTTTTTGAAAATCAGATAAATCTCAATTTTTTTCTACATTATCAGTTCGTTCTTTTAAACTAAACATCATTTTTTCATTTTGTAAAAATGCAGAGCTATCTTTTGTTCCGCCAGATGTGTTTAAATTATATATATTACCAAAATTGACATTTTCTAATTTAGAACTAGAATTTGGCAAATTTACATTATTTATTAATTGATATGAATTATTTTGAATTAAAGTAAGATATAAATTTAATTTTTCTAAATCTAATTTTGCTTGTAAGTTTGCTTTTTCTGAATCAGTTGTTTTTTCATCACCATCAACATTAAAATTGAAATTAAATTTGTATAAATTTACTTCAGTATTTAAAAAAATATCGCCAATTACTAAATTTGGATTATTTGGAATTAATGAAGAATCAGGATTTATTCCACTTTGAACTTGAATTTCATTTGCATTAATATTAGTTGCAACCAATGAAACTTTATTTCCGATAGATTCAATTAAATTTAAATCATTTTCTAAATTTGAATTATTTGTGTCTATTCCAACTTGCAATTTAGTTTGCAATGAATCAGAATAACCAGTTCCTTTATTTTTTGAACCATATTTAACAAAATTTGCAACACCAAAACCAATTGCTACCGCACCACCGGCACACAACCCTACTAAAGATGACCATAAAAAAAATTTAGATAATATTTTCTTATTTTTTTTCATTTTGTTGAAAGTCTATTGTATTGCTAATTAATCTAAATTAATATATAAAATAATATTATATATGACTATAGTTTTATTTTGGAGTTAATTGAGTGGAAAATAAAACAGAAATTAAAAATCAAATAGATTCTCTATTAAAAGATTGTAAAGAACATAGATTCAAAGAAAGTGATATTGAGATTGTTAAACAAGCAGCGTTTTTTGCTACAAAAAAACATGATGGACAATTTCGAAAATCCGGAGAACCATACATTATCCATCCAATTGCAACTGCAAAAATTTTAGTTTCGTGAAATATGGATATCAAAACAATTGTTACAGGACTATTGCATGATGTCTTAGAAGATACACAAACATCTGATGATGAAATTATAGAATTGTTTGGTGATGATATTTGTCAATTAGTAAATTATGTTACAAAAGTAAATTTGTTTAGTAAAGAAAATCGTGGCATGAACAAAAAGAAAAATGAAAATGAGTATTTAATACAAGTTTTGTTGTCTATGTCACATGATATTCGAGCTATGATAGTAAAACTTGCTGATCGATTCCATAATATGTCTACCATTAGTTTTTTGCCACGACATAAGCAAATTCAAATTGCTGATGAAACTTTAAATGTATATGCAAAGGTTGCAGGAAGACTTGGGATGTATCGATTAAAAACAAATTTACTAGATATGTCATTTGAAGTCTTAAATAAAGAAGCTTATGATCAAACAAAACAAATTATAAATAATATCGAAAATAGCTATCATAATATTTGAGAAGAAGCTACAAATAAAATTATTGGAATTTTAGATTCTTATTCAATGGGATATACATTGAAAAAAAGAATAAAAGGTATTTATTCAACATACGAAAAATTAGAAAAGGGATATAGAATAAACGATATTCATGATATTTATGCAATTAGAATAATTACAAATAATAATTTAGATTGTTATACAACATTAGGATTAATTCATATGAATTTTATCTTTATTAGCAATGCTTTTAAAGATTATATTTCAATGCCAAAATTTAATTATTATCAATCGCTTCACACAACAATTATTAAAGATCAAGCATTGATTGAAATTCAAATTAGAACTCAAGCAATGGATTTACTTGCTGAAAATGGTATAGCTGCTCATTGAAACTATAAAGAAACAAATGATTATAAAAGTGATTTACCAACTAAATTCTTAGTTGAAGAAATCAATAACTTACAAGAAAAAACAGAGAGTAATATCCGTGGTATTACAAATGACAATATTTTTAGTGTAATTATTATCAATGATGAAAAACCATACACTGTTAATAATAAAACACGTTGTATTGATCTTGCATATCGATACAATAATAATTCTTTTAAATTTTTAAAAAAGATTATTGTTAATGGAAAACCAGTGAGTTTTGATAATTTATTAAAGCCGCAAGATGTAGTTAAATTTAATTATTCTGAAAAAATTGAAATCAATAGAAAATGATTAAAATTTACTAATTTCCATGTAACAATTGAAGGAATAAAAGAAATCTTAAAAAATGAGTTTAATAGCAAAATTGTTACTGAAAATGATTTCTTTAAAAAAGCACGAGAAATTTTAAAGGAAAATTATATAGGTGATGAAGAAGCTACTAAAAAAATTAAAAAGAAAGTTAGTGTTGAAACAATACAAGAATTTTTAGATAATGTGACTCCACAATTATTTGAAAATGAAGAGTTTTACAAATTATTTGACAAGCGTAAACAAATTCGTAGAAAAGCATTTAATTCACTACTAGAAAATAATTTATTATCAGTAAAAATCAAAAAAGAATTTTACTTTAATAAAATTGAAGGACTTTATTTTTCTGATCTTCAATTTCCAAAATGTTGCAATAAAGTACCAGGTACTAGTGTAGTTGGAATTATTGATAAAAATGGAATATTACAAGTTCATAATTACAATTGTTCAAATTTAAAAAAACAGACAAAAGCAAAATTATTACCATTGACTTGAAATGAAAATGCTTTATTAGAAAAACCAAGAAAATTCCGTTATGAATTGGAATTTTCTGCAATTTGAATGCCAAGTGTTGGAAATATAATTGCAACAAAATTAAAAAAATATGACAATTTAATTAATGAATTAATAGTTGCTAAAAATAAAAATTCATCAATTTGTAATATAAAAATTATTATTTATACTTCTCATATAAATTCAATAAAAGCAGCATTTGTAGAGTTAAATCAAGAAATAAATATTAAAACTAAGTTAAGTTTTTAAATGTTAAGTTAAAATAATATTTTTAAATAATTTGAATGTAACTAATAGGATGTGTGGATATTATGACTAAATTTATTTTTGTAACCGGTGGAGTTTATTCTTCTTTAGGGAAAGGAATAACCGCAAGTAGCATTGGTCGTATTCTTAAACAACTTGGCTTCAGTGTTATCATGCAAAAATTGGATCCATATTTAAATATTGATCCAATGTTTATTTCTCCTCTTCAACATGGTGAAGTATTTATTACAAAAGATGGAGCCAAAGCAGACTTAGATCTTGGTAACTATGAAAGATTTATTGATAGTGATTTAAATATGTATTCTACTGTAACTTCAGGAAGAATTTATTCAGAAGTTTTATCTCAAGAACGTGCAGGACTATATAATGGAAAAACTATACAAGTAATACCACACATAACTAACCAAATTATTAGTAAATTAAATAAATTAGCTGAAACTAGCAAAGCTGATTTTGCCATTGTTGAAATTGGCGGAACAGTGGGCGATATTGAGTCATTACCATTTATTCAAGCAATAAATGAGTTTGGTTTATTACATAAAAAAGATGTTTTATTTGCTCATTGTGTTCCATTAATTTTAGTTGCATCAGTAGTTGGAGAATTAAAAACTAAACCAGCTCAACATTCTATAAAAACATTACGTTCATTAGGAATAAATCCAGATATTTTATTATTACGTAGTAGCGAAATAATTGATTCTGAAACAAGAAATAAACTATCTTTATTAACTGCTATTCCAAAAGAAAATATGTATGAATGTATGGATTTAGAATCAACATATTTTTTGCCAGAAGAGCTTTATAATCAAAAAATTTATGATTGTATTTTCAAACACTTTGGAATTAGTAAATTCAAAGATAATTTCAATGAATGAATTAATTTTACAAACACTATTCGTTCAAAAAAAGACAAATTATTAAACATTGGGATTATTGGTGAAAATGTTGAATTACATGATGCTTATTTTTCAGTTCGCTCATCTTTAGAATTAGCATCGTATAAATTGGGTGTAAATTTAAATATTGAATGAATTAAAATTTCTAATTTAGATTGTAATAAAATAGATGATTTTAAATTAGATGGTGTTATTATTGCTCCTGCTGAAGACAAAGATAATTTCAG
>CAJUTA010000030.1 GCA_910589685.1 uncultured Ureaplasma sp. | reverse complement strand
CTAAATCAATAACATCTTCATTAAAATTTAGGAAGCAACCTATAATCATACGTACCATATTACGTAAAAAACCGTTACCATTAATTGAAAAAATTAATAATTCATTTTCAACTTTATATTCAAAATAATTTATTGTTCTAATAGTATCTTCAACTTCAGTTGTTGAAAATGATAAAAAATTATGAGTACCAATAATCTTTTTTATAAAAACATCTAATTTATTAAAATTAATTGGTTTATTATATTGATAAATCAAATTTTGATTAAATAAATCAAAATTTGGACCAAAATTTAATTTATAAATATAAGTTTTATTTTTTGCGCAAAAGCGAGCATGAAAATTTGAATTTACAATATCAATATAATTAACACGAATATCAGTTGGCAATTTAGAATTTAATGCATTTTTTAATTGTCGTGGCTCTAAGTTTAAATTAATGTTGTTAACACTAATAATTTGCTCATAAGCATGAACAAAACGATCAGTTCTTCCTGAACCAAATACTTTGACATTTATATTAAATAATTCATTAAATGTATTCATTAAAGTTTGTTCAATTGTTGGAACATCATTTTGTTTAGCAAAACCATGATAATTAGTACCACAATATGAAATTGAAATTTTATAATTCATTATCCTAATAAAATTCCTAATTCAAATATTCCAAATGGAGTAAATAATAATGGTTTTATCATAATTCCAATTAAGAATCCCATAATCAAACATAAAAAAGCAAAAACTATTCAATCTGCAAAATTCAATTTAAATAAACGATATCTTGTTCTTGAATATCTTGTATTATATCCACGAGATTCCATTGCATTTGCAAGATCTGCCGATTGAATAAAAGCAATATTAAATAATGGGATAATTAAACTAATAATTGCTTTAAATTTATCTTTTAAATTACCATTTCTTAGATCAATCCCACGAGATGATTGAGCATTAATTATTCTTTGTGATTCGGATAAAATTGATGGAACAAAACGTAATGCAATTGCAATAATCATACTAGATTCAACTACTGGAAATCTGAATATTTTTAAAGGACTTAATATATCTTCAAGTGCATATGCCAATTCAATTGAAGAAGTGGTAAAAGTTAAAATTGAGGAAGCTAATATCATCAATAATACTTTTATTGATACATATAATGAAAGTTGAATAGCTTGAGGTGATAATGTATATCAAAATGATTGATAAACTACAGCACTATAATTATTTAATAATCCATTATTTGTATTAGATAAAACTTGGATTGCATATTTTTGTCCATCTAAATTAAAACCATTGTTAAGAACAAAGTAATATTGAGCAGCTAATTTTTCGTTACCATTACACATTGTCAATAGAGTATCTCTACTATATTGATTTAATGTATTAAATAAGTTTGTTGCATTTTCAATGTCATGTCCAGATTTAGTAAAAAGATCTGATATTGAATAAACATTATTATCAATTTTAATTCCATCAATTGGATTGATGTATCCAATAACACTACCACCTCATAATTGAGATACATAACTAGTTCCTAAAGAATCTGTATGTGTTGGTAACCCAAGTCCTGAAATTCAATTTTTTGATCCTGCAAAAATCGAAAAATGATTAGCACTTGAAAAAACAGCTATAGGTGATTTATAAATCAATCAATTTATAAAAGTCAAAATTAAAAATAAAAAAATCATTGATTTTAATATATTTCAAAATTTTTTCATTGACAATTTTGAAAGAAAAAAAATTACTAATACAAAAAATAAAATAATAAATTGTGAGAAAAAACCAAGTGGTAAAAAAATCATCACAATCATAACAACAAATGCAATAAATTTTAAACTTGGATTCAAATTATGAATAACTGAATTTTTTTTACTAAAACCAATAAACATAAACTAATATAATTATATCTTATCTATTTTTGATATTGCATGACTTAGAGACGCAATATCTCTTGGTTGATATTCAAATATTTTGTTAAACTTTTTGTTAATTTTTGCAAGTTTATTTATTGTTGAAATTATCATAGGTTGATTAATGTTTAAATCATTTAATAATTTGAAATCTGAAAAAATATCGTATGGTGTACCAATTTTAATAATTTCTCCTTCATTCATCAAAATAACATTATCAGCTATTTCTAAAACATGATCCATATTGTGACTAATAACTATAATTGTTTTTCCATCTTTTTTAGCATTCTTAATAATTTCAAGAATTTCTTTTTCTCCAGCTGGATCCAATCCTGCTGTTGGTTCATCAAAAACTAAAACTTGAGGATTAAATGCTAATATTCCTGAAATAGCCACTCTTCTTTTTTGACCACCAGATAAACTAAATGGACTATTATTAAAAAGTTGTTCATTAACTCTCAACATTTTTAGATACTTAATAGATTTTTCTTTTGCTTCTTCTTTCGGTATTCCTAAATTTATTGGACCAAACATCACGTCATTAAGAACTGTATCTTTAAATAATTGATATTCAGGAAATTGAAAAACAATTCCAACTGTTCTTTTTAAATTCTTGATTTTTTTAATTTTTTTTCTAGATAATCAATTTTTCTTAGAAAAATATTTTTTTGAAATTGGATTTTTAAAAAAATATTTATCAATATTTTTGTAATTAATTTTATCTTTTATAAAAAGTTCGTTAATTGAATCATCAAATGTTACTAAATAAAGAAAATATTCACTTTTGGAAAAATTTGATAAAAACTTAACCTTTACTGTTTTTAATTTGTAGTAAGCTTCAAATAAAACTCCTACAATGTGTTTAGGACATTTATTATTAAATGCGCAAACAACGGTATTATTAGAAAGTTCCAAATTAAAATTTGGAATAGTTTTATGTTCTATTACTCCAATAAATAATTTATCAATAAAATAATTATTTCCAATTTGTTCATTGTTTTGAACATGAACATTACCATATTTAGCTTTGATTAATCCATTAAAATGATTAACTAATGTTGATTTTCCACATCCTGAATTACCAATAATAAAATGAATTTTATTTTTTTCTAAAGTCAAATTGTTATCACAAAGACTAACAACTTGATTGTCATCATTTTCATTGTAAATAGCAAAAAGATGTTCAACTTTTATTGCTTCATTATTTTCTAAATTATTAGTGATTATTTTTTGCTTCATTGATTGAAAAATTCCTTTTCACTAATTGTTGGTTTAATATCTAATCCATCTTTTTTTAATTGATGACATAACTTTAAAATAAATGGATAGTCTAAATGCAAATTAGATAAATTGTCATTTTTTAAAAATAAATCTTCTGGCTTACCAATAAATGTAATAATACCTTTGTCTAAAAAAATAACTTTATCAGCATTTATTACTTCTTCCATATCATGTGTAATGCTTATAACAGTTTTTTTAATTTCATTTTTTAAATCTAACATTAGTTGCTTAATTTCATTTTTACTAGATGGATCCAACATTGATGTTGATTCATCAAAAATAATAATTTTTGGATTTATTGCCAAAATTCCAGCAATTGCAACTTTTTGTTTTTGACCACCAGATAAATCTGTTGCATTTTTTTCTAACAAGTGATCAATGCCTAAAGATTTAGCAGATAATTGAATTACATTAGACATTAATTCACTAGGAAATTTTCGATTTTCTAATCCAAAAGCAATATCATCTTCAACTGTTAAACCAACAAATTGATTGTCTGGATTTTGAAAAACTACACCTATACTATTGTGCAAATTACGTACATTTGTATAATCTATTTGTTTATCAAATAATTTAACATGTCCAACTTGTGGTTTTAATAAACCTGATAATACTTTTGAAATTGTTGATTTTCCTGATCCATTATGTCCAATTATGCAAACATATTCATTTTCAAAAATTTTGAAGCTAACATTTTTAAGAATTTTAACTTCAGGATTATATGAAAAATCAACATTACATAATTCTATGATTGGAACTTTTTTATCCATTATTAATCCTTATTATCAGAATCATTTATAGGAATTGATTTTAAATTATGTTCTTTAGCTATTTTATATCACTCTCTAATCGATTCAATTGTGATACATTGGGTTGGACAAACTAGGCAACATGCACCACATGAAATGCAATTGTCATTTGCATATGCATAACCTTCTTCACGAACTTCAATTGCATCCACTGGACAAACTGAAGAACAAGTGTTACATGATATACAATCATCTGGATGAACAGTAGCTCTAGTTGCCATTAAATAACCTCTCAATAAATATTATTATATTATTATATTATTATGACTAACCAGATATGAATTGCTATTGATGGTCCTGCTGGATCTGGAAAATCAAGTATTGCAAATAAACTCACTAATTATTTACCAGATTTTATACATATTAATACAGGAGCATTCTACCGTACTATTGCTTATTATTTTTTAGTAAACAAAATTGATTATAAAGATGAAAAAATAAGAATTGATAATCTTGAAAAAATTCAATTAGATTTTAATTCTAATAATGAAATAATTATTACATCACAAAACAATTTAAATGCAAGTAAATTTATTTATAATGAAGAAATTGCAAAAATAGCTTCTGAAATTGCTGTATATCCTGAAATAAGAACAAAAATAAATAACATATTAAAGCAAATAATTACTAATAAAAATATTATTATGGACGGAAGAGATATTGGAACAGTTGTGTTACCAAATGCAAATCTAAAAATTTTTATTGATGCAGATGCAAAAACAAGAGCATTAAGAAGATTAAAAGAAGAAAAATTAGATGAATCAAAGTTAGAAAAAATAATTGAAATTATTAATCAAAGAGACCATAATGACTACAATAGACCAATTGGAGCTCTAAAAATTGCAGATGATGCAATTGTTATAAAAAATGATGATTTATCAATTGATGATTGTTGCAAGTTAATAGTTTCACATCTAAAAAAATTAAATTAAATTTATAAGAATATCATCTAATAAATCGATATTATTTGCTTTTAGATAATTATCTATAATTGAAACATTTTTTAATTTATCTTTAAAAAATAAATATGCTTCCATATTTTTGTTTATTGATAAATCTATTCCAGATTCTAATCTAAGACCCATCATTAAGATTTGAAAATAATATTCTTTTTGAGAGAGATTTTCAATTTTATTCACATAAAAATTTTTTGGTGATCCACCAATTTGATAAATTGTTTTATGTTCAAATCCATGAGAACCAAATCCTAAAGCTTTTCATGAATCACTTTTTCAATATGCTAAATTATGTTTGCTATAATTTTGTCCAATTGATCAATTAGATACTTCATAACGAATATATCCTAATTCAGTCATCATTTTCTTAATAAAAGAAAATTTTTTTTCTTCAATTTCATTAGAAATTTTATATTTTTCTTTATTTAAAATCGCATTTTCTTTTATTTCTAATGAATAAATTGAAACATGTTTTATTTTATGTTTAGAAAGAAATTTTTTAATATTCAATAAATCCTCATATGTTTCATTTGGCAAATTATAGATAAAATCACAACTAATATTATCAATACCAAAATCTTTCAATAAATTTATACTTTTATTTACATCTTCTATAGAATGTGTTCTATTCATTTCTTTTAAAATTGAATTATTTGTTGATTGAACACCTAATGAAATTCTATTCAATTTACTTTTCTTAAAAATTTCAACCTGATGTGAATTAATTAAATCTGGATTACATTCAATTGTAAATTCATATTGGTCATCTAAATATTGACTTAAGAAAGATAGTAATTTTTCTAAACATTTATTTGGCAATAAATTAGGAGTGCCACCACCTAGATAAATTGTCTTATACTGCTTTTTAAATGATGAAAATTTAACTTGATTAATAATTTTGTTGACATATTTTTCCATCATTTCCACATCATTTGTTTTTGTTCTTTTGAAATCACAAAATTTACAAATTTGTGCACAAAATGGAATATGTATATATAAGTGTCTAGTTAGCATAATAATTTTGAATTAATTTAATTAAATCATCTAAATTATCTTTTGTTGGATCAAATTTAACTTTATTGTGAAATTTATTATTGCACCAAGTTAATTGATGTTTTGCTAATCTTCTAGTTTTTTGCTTGATTAAATCAACATTGATTGATATATTATTTTTAATTGCATCTAATATTTCTAAATAACCTATAGCCTTCATCCCTTGATATTTTTCTAAATCATTGGGATATTTATCAATTAACATTTTAACTTCTTCTATTCAATTATTATTTGATAAAAAATTATCAAATCTTTGATTTATTTTTTGATACAAAAAATCTCGATCATTATAAATCATTATAATTAGTGGATCAAATTCAATTTTATTGTTTGCTTTTTCTAAAAGAGATTTTGGTATGTTATTGTTTGCTAATAAATATGCGGCACATCTTTGCAATCTATAAATATTGTTAATGTTTTTTTCATATGAAACAAAATCATATTTTTTAACATAATTAGAAATTTTATCAATAGATCAATTTTTAACTATATTTAATTCATTTTCTAAACTAACTGAAAGGTCATATCCATTTAAAATTGCATCAATATACAAATGACTACCACCACATAAAATTGGTAGTTTATTTTTTTTAACTATTGCATCATATGATTTTTTAAAATCAATTTGAAATTCTTTAATATTATATTGCTCATCTAAATTTTTAATATTAATTAAATAATATTCAATTTCAGATAATTTACTTATACTTGGTTTATTAACTCCCGCTGATAAATCTTTGTATACTTGAAATGCATCAGCATTGATAATTGATCCATTTAGTTTAAGACAAATTTCATGAGCAATTGTGGTTTTTTTAGCCGCTGTTGGTCCGATAATAACAACTAATTTTTTTTTCATTTTTACAAGACAACAATAAAAACTAAACCAATAATTGCTAGGACACAAAGAAAACACATTAATATAGTAATTAATATTTTTTGTTTAGTTGATAAAGAAATTCCTTTATTTTTTTTAAGTTGATTGAAATTATTCTTTTTATTTTTTTGGTATCTTTCATTTTGATTTTTAGTTCTCATTTTTTGTAACAACTCCTACACCATCATCAAAATCATATAAAGTAAATTTATAATTTAATTTTGGTAAATCATTTTCTAATCATTTCAAAAAAGCATTTAATTTATTCAATAATTTTTCTTGATTTTTTGTTTTTATTTCTAAATTAGAAATTTTTTTCAAGAACAAATTATCAATAACAATTATTCCTTTTGAATTAAGATATGTTAAATATTTATTGACTAATATGTCTTGATGAGATTTTGGTCCATCAATTAAAATTAAATCAAATTTTTCATTGCTATTGTAATTAAAAGCATCTTCATTTAAACAATGAACATTTTTATATTTTGATAAATATTTTTGGGCTATTAAATAAGATTCGGTTGATTTCTCAATTGTTACTATATTTTTTACATTTGAAATTTGTGCTCAAATATGAGAGCTATATCCATATGCTGTACCAATTTCTAAAATAGATTTAAAATCATTTTTTTTAATTAAATCAACAATAAAATTTGCAGTTTTATCTCTAATAATGGGTATATTATTTTCTGAACAAATATTTAATAACTCTAAATTAATTTGCATAAGAAATAATTATTTCATGTAGTTAGCATCAATTCAACTAATGAAATTATTACCATTAACAGTAGTAATGTCATTTAGTTTAAATGGTTTTAAAAATTCATTATTAAGTCTACTTGGGGCTAGTGGAGTCTCTGTAGTTCCTTCATTTGATGGTGGTGTAGTTTCATCGCTTCCTGATGAAGCGCCAAATGAACCAGAAAATAAGCTAGCAATTTTTCCTTCTTTAAATCCGATCAAAATTCCAACAGAAGTACCATTAATATCATTCATAGTTGGATAAATTTTCTTAACCATATCAACTAAACTATTAAATTTGATACCTGATTGATAGCTCGCACGAAAATATTGTGTATTACCTTCTCAATCTAGATATGTAGCACCAGGTTCCAAACTAAACTTTGGAGCCGATACTGCTCAATCATGTTTTTTCTTATTTATTGCTAATTCATCATCAGTTAAAGATTCTGAGCCTTCAGTATCTTTTTCATAAACTAATTTTTTATAATTAAGAATTAAATTTTCATATTCAAATTTAGAATTTACATCATATGATTGAATTTCATCAAGATAAGTTAAAACAGGAATATCACCATAACTAGGAATCTTAAATTGATCATATTGTTTGCTCATAAAAAATCTTAGTCCAGTTCCAAAATTACCTTTAAGAGCAGGATTGATATCTAATAAAAAATCATTTTCTTTTTTAGATGAATCTCCATATAAAAAATTTCTGTGATTTTCATATCCTTCGCTACCTATATATAGTATATAAGTGCCATTATTAATATAGTTATTTCCTAATATTAAATCACGTATGTTTACATTCGTAGCATTCATGTATCTTTCGCTAAATTTAAGAGCATTTTGGTCATCATTATTATCAATTAAAGCTTGACGAAAGTTATAAAAATACGTTGAATATCCTTGTGAAGAAACATATGTTGGCAAAAAAATTGCTGTTGTTGTTATAGCAGCAACACCTAGAATACTAGAAATAGTTGAAATAATTGCTTTTTTCATAGAAATATATTTTAACAATATAATATATTTTTATTATGAAAAAACGTGAAATTGATTTTAATAAATACTTCATGCCTAATTTAAAATTAGCAAGAAAAAGAATTGAGAGTGCCAAACATCTTGATGATGTTTTCTTTATTCCTGAAAATATTCAAAATATAGGTATTGATAAAAAATATCACATTAGAACATATGGATGTCAATCAAACTTACGTGATACTGAAACGATGAAAGGTATCATAGAAATGTTAGGATACAAATGAACTGATGATATTTTTAAGTCAGATTTAGTTATTCTAAATACATGTGCCGTAAGAGAAAATGCTGAAGAAAAAGTTTTTGGTGAAATTGGTATGTTGAAAAAAATAAAATATACTAATCCAAATTTTATTTTTGGTATAGCTGGATGTATGTCTCAAGAAGAAGTAATTGTTAAAAGAATTTTGCAAAATCATGAACATGTTGATTTTATTCTTGGTACACATAATATTTTTAGATTACCTCAAATTATTGAACAAGCAATTTTTAGCAAAGAAACAATTGTTGAAATTTGGAATAAAGAGGGCGATGTTATTGAAAATCTTCCCTCTATTAGAGATTCCAAAATTAAAGCATGAGTAAATATTATGTATGGATGTGATAAGTTTTGTACATATTGCATAGTCCCATACACTAGAGGTAAAGTAAGAAGCAGAAAAAAAGAAGATATTTTAAATGAAGTTAAATATCTTGTTGAAAATGGATATAAAGATATAACTTTACTTGGGCAAAATGTGAACTCATATGGCTTAGATTTCAAAGATTCAAACTATTATTTTTGAGATTTACTAGAAGATGTTGCTAAGACAAATGTTGCTAGACTTAGATTTACAACTTCTAATCCATTTGATTGAAATAATAAAATTATTGATGTTATAAAAAATAATAAAAATGTAATGCCATTTATTCATCTACCAATTCAATCCGGTGATGAAGATATTCTTTTAAAAATGAATAGAAAAATGAAAATTTCTGATTATTTAAATCATATTGAATATATTAGAAAAAACATTCCAGAAGTTGCAATATCAACTGACTTAATTGTTGGATTTCCTAATGAAAGTAACGAACAATTTGAAAACACTTTAAAATTATATGAAAAAGTAAAATATGACAATGCTTATACATTTATTTATTCAAAACGTGATGGGACTCCAGCTGTAAATTTTAAAGATGAAATTAACATTGAAACAAAACGTGAAAGATTAAACAAATTAAATGAACTTGTAAAAAAATATGCTAAAGAAAATAATGAAAAATATGTTGGAAAAATATTAGAAGTTTTAGTTGAAGGTAAATCTAAAACAAATGAAAACGTTTTAACAGGATATAGTCCTCAACAAAAAGTTGTTAATTTTACTGGTAGTGCTAGGGTTGGAGAAATTGTTAAAGTGAGAATTATTTCATCATCTAGGTTTAGTTTAAATGGCGAACAATGTTAAAAAACGTGTGGTTGTAGGGTTGTCAGGTGGAGTAGATAGTGCTGTTTCAGCATATTTATTACAACAAGAAGGATATGAAGTTATTGGACTTTATATGTCTAATTGGGATAGTGTTGCAAACCAAGAAAATAACTATCAAAATAAATTTGATAAATGTGATTCACAAATAGAATATGATGATGCAAAAAAAATTGCTGAAAAATTAAATATCAAATTATATTACAAAGAATTTGTTAAAGAATATTGAGAAGATGTTTTTAAATATTTTATTGATGAATATTCAAAAAATAGAACACCAAATCCTGATGTATTGTGCAACAAATACATAAAATTTGCTGTTTTTAAAGAATATGCATTCAACAAAATAGGTTGTGATTATATAGCCACTGGTCACTATGCAAAAATTGAACATTATGAAAATAAAAATAAATTAATGATGTGCGAAGATCAAGATAAAGATCAAACATATTTTTTATGTGCATTGACACAAAAGCAACTCGATAATGTTTTGTTTCCATTATCTAATTATAAAAAAAGTGAAGTGCGAGAAATTGCTAAAAAAATTGGTTTAGTAGTTGCTAATAAAAAAGATTCAACTGGAATTTGTTTTATTGGAGAAAGAAATTTTCGAAATTTTTTACAAAATTACTTACCAAATAAACCAGGAAATATTATAGATATATCTACAAATAAAATTATTGGTAAGCATATTGGAACAATGTATTACACAATAGGACAAAGAAAAGGTTTAAATCTTGGTGGACAAAATGAACGTTACTTTATTTGCAAAAAAGATTTAGATAAAAAAATAATTTATGTTGCTCCAGATTCATTAGAAAAAGAATATTTATTTTCTAATAAACTATTTATCAATGAATTTAATTGAATTAGTGAAATTAATCTTAATAAAAAAATTTATGCAAGATTCAGACATAGACAAAAATTGCAAGAAGTAAATATTGAACTCAATGAAAATCAATTAATTATTAATTATAAACCACAAAAAAATGTTACAGAGGGACAATATTGCGTTCTTTATCAAGATGACATATGTTTAGGTGGTGGAATAATAGAAAAAATCGGAATGTTTAAAAATTAGCAAACTATACATTAAAGTGCTAATAATATGCTATAATATTTAAAAATACATATTTTTATATATATAAGGGGAGATTAGATTATGGCAAAAGAAATTATCTTAGGTATTGACTTAGGTACAACAAACTCAGCTGTTGCTATTATGGAAAATGGTAAACCAATGATTTTGGAAAATGCTGAAGGAAAACGTACTACTCCATCTGTTGTTGCATTTAAAGGAGATGAAGTAATTGTTGGTGATGCCGCAAAACGTCAAATGATTACTAATCCAAATACCATTGTTTCAATTAAACGTCATATGGGTGAACCAAATTATAATGTAGATATTAATGGAAAAAAATATACACCGGAAGAAATTTCAGCTAAAATTCTTTCTTTTATTAAAGAATTTGCTGAGAAAAAAATTGGAAAAAAAGTAAATAAAGCTGTAATTACAGTTCCTGCATATTTTAATGATACTCAACGTCAAGCAACAAAAAATGCTGGAAAAATTGCTGGATTAGAAGTAGAAAGAATTATTAATGAACCAACTGCAGCTGCACTTGCTTATGGTTTAGAAAAATTAGATAAAAGTCAAAAAATTCTAGTATTTGACTTAGGTGGTGGTACATTCGATGTATCTATTTTAGATATGTCTGATGGAACATTTGAAGTATTATCTACTAGTGGTGATAACAAGTTAGGTGGTGATGATTGAGATAATGCAATCATTAATTGATTAATTGATGAAACAGGAAAAGAATTTGGCATTGATTTATCAAAAGATAAAATGGCTATGCAACGTTTAAAAGACGCTGCAGAAAAAGCTAAAATTGAATTATCAGGTCAACTAACTGCACAAATTACATTACCATTTATTGCAATGAGTTCAAATGGTCCTATCAACATTGAAAAAGAGCTAACTCGTGCAAAATTTGAAGATTTAACAAAAGATTTATTAAACCGTTGTAAAAAACCAGTTGAAGATGCTATTAAAGAATCAAAACTAAACAAAAATGAAATTGATGAAGTTTTGTTAGTTGGTGGATCTACTCGTATCCCATCTGTACAAAAACTAGTACAAGAAATTACTGGTAAAAATCCTAATCATAGTATTAACCCCGATGAAGTTGTTGCAATGGGTGCTGCTATTCAAGGTGGTGTATTAAGTGGTGAAGTTAGTGATGTCTTATTAATTGATGTTACACCTTTAACTTTATCAATTGAAACATTGGGTGGTGTTGCAACTCCTTTAATTAACCGTAACACAACTATTCCAGTTTCTAAATCACAAGTTTTTAGTACTGCAGTTGACAACCAACCAACAGTAGACATTGTAATTGTTCAAGGTGAACGTCCAATGGCACGTGATAATAAATTGCTTGGTAATTTCCAATTAAGTGATATTGAGCCAGCTCGTGCAGGAGTACCACAAATTGAAATTACATTTAATATTGATGCTAATGGTATTATGTCCGTTAAAGCAAAAGATTTAAAAACTAATAAAGAAAATAGCATTACTATTAAAGATGCTCAAGGATTGAGTGAAGAAGAAATTAACCGAATGGTTAAAGAAGCTGAAGAAAATAAAGAAAAAGATAGCCAATTTAAAAAACAAGCAGAAATTAAAAACAAAGCAGATTATTTAATCAACCAATTGAATGAAATTATTGGAAACGAAAAGTTCCCTACTGATCAAAAATCTGCAGTTCAAAAAGAAATTGATGAATTGAAAGAATTGCAAGCTAAACAAGATTTTGATGCTTTAGAAACTAAAATTAAAGATATTGAACAAAAAATGATGCAATTAATGCAAATGATGCAAAATATCGAAAAAAATAAAGATACAGAAGCAACAGTTAAAGAAGAAGATAATAAATAATATTATCTTTATTATTGATACTAATAAAAAAATACCATGTTATATTGGTATTTTTTTATTAGAATAACTTTCTAAAATAAAAATTATTTAACAATAATAAATAGGAAATTTATATTTATATAAGTAAAATAATAAAATTATGGCTTTCATAGATAAATGCAAAATTTTAATTAGAGCAGGTAATGGTGGAAATGGAATCGTTTCTTGAAGAAGAGAGGCGCATGTTCCATTAGGCGGTCCTGCTGGTGGAAATGGTGGAAATGGTGGAAATATCTATTTCATTGGCAACAAAAATGAGACATCATTAGAATCAATTGCATATAGAAAAAAAATAATTGGTGAAAACGGAATAAATGGTGGAATAAAAAATATGTATGGTCGCAATGGTGAACATACATATATAAATGTTCCATTAGGAACTGTAGTTACTGATGAAAAAACTGGAAAAATTATTGCTGATATTTTAGTTGAAAAAAAAGAATACTTAATAGCTGAAGGTGGAATCGGTGGTCATGGTAATGCGTTTTTTAAATCAGGTTATAATAAAGCACCAACACTATATGAATTAGGAGAAAAGGGGGAAGAAATTCAAGCAATAATAGAATTAAAACAAATATCTGATATTGGATTAATTGGATTACCAAATGCTGGAAAATCATCATTAATTAGCTGCTTGACAAATGCAAAGCCAAAAATCGCTGATTATCAATTTACAACATTGATTCCTATTCTAGGTGTTTTGGAAAAAAATAATAACAAAATATTAATTGCTGATATCCCTGGACTTGTAGAGGGCGCATCTAAAGGTATTGGATTAGGATATGATTTTCTAAGACATATAGAAAGATGTAAAATTCTTGTACATGTTATTTCATTGTCGAAAAATGATAATGAAGACATTTTGAAATCAATTGAAATTATTGATAATGAATTAAAATCATATGACATTAATTTAGTTAGTAAAAAAATTATTATTATTGCTAATAAAAGTGATGAAGATATAGATGGTTCACAATTTAAAAAAATACAGCAAAAATTTAAAAATGAAAAAATCATTAAGACTTCTTGCTTAACAGATGAAGGGCTAGAAGAATTAAAAGAGGAATTAGTTAATGCATATCTTGAACAAAAACATGATATCGGTGAAGAAGAAATTATTGAGTGAAAAGAATTAGTTTCAAAAAGTGATAAATTAAGTAAAGAAATCAATATCGAGAAATTAGAAGAACATATTTTTAAAGTTAATTGTGAATATTTAGAGTATTGGGCATATCGAATACCAATTAATACAAGTGATAATCTCATTAGATTAAATCAAAAAATTGGATCAACAACAATGCTACAAGATTTAGCTAATATAGGCGCAGAAGAAGGTGACACCATTATTATCGGTGAAACAAAACTATATTATGAAAACTAATATAAAATTAGAAAAAACTAATAAATTAATTAAAAATACACTTTTTGCTAATCAAAAAGATTATTATGTTATTGGGATAAGTGGTGGAATTGATAGTTTAGTTGCTTTAAAAATTTTAATTAATAATGTTGGTAAAGAAAAAATTAAAGCATTTTATTTACCAATTGAAAATCAAAATGATTTATCAGATATAAATTTAATTGAAAAAAAATTAGATATAAAAATAAACATAATTGATATGACAAATGAATATGTTTGTTTTAGCAAAAAATTAAATTTTGCAAATAAAGAAGAACTTGCAAATATTAAACCAAAATTACGATCAATTTATTTATCTAGTTTTGCATTGAGTAATAATGGATTGGTAGTTAGTTGCTTAAATTTTAGTGAATATTGATTAGGGTATTTTACAAAATATGGTGATAGTTCTGGTGATGTTTTTCCATTAATTAATTTCTTGAAATCTGAAATTTACAAATTAGCTGTTGATTTTAATTTACCAATTGAAATTATTAAAAAAGCTCCTTCAGCTGGACTATTAGAAAACCAAACTGATGAAACTGATTTTGGTTTTACATATGATGATTTAGAAAAATATTTATTAGGGAAAAATATTAATAAAAATATATCTGAAAAAATTCAATTAATGAACAAAAAAAATCAGCATAAACATACATTAAATTCTTATATATTTGATGATTTTTTATT
>CAJUTA010000029.1 GCA_910589685.1 uncultured Ureaplasma sp. | reverse complement strand
CATGAGATTAATCACAATTTTCAATTAGATTTAGCATTCTTTAACAAAAGAACTCATGGTGAAACAAATCAAACAAGTGCTTTTGATTTGAGTGTTATTTCTGATGTAACTCACTCTCGTAGTGAAATCAATTGATCAGGTGAATCATTGAAACAAAATACAAATACAGGTTGACAATATTTAGATACACCATATTCAATTATCAAAAACTTATTAGATAAAGAAGAAAAAGCGGAAAATCCTACTTATGGTGAAATAGTTGATGAATATCCAATATATTCATTATTATTGTTCTGAATGGGTTCAAAAAACTATGCAGATTATGTTCGTGAAGATGTTATACACCACCCTTCGAATGCTTCTGATTGAACAGGAATGAAAGAAATTCAAAAAATAAGTGAACAATTCAAAATAAATATGTGGCCAGCATTTAAGGATTATGGTCGTTTGTGAAATGATTGAAAAGAAGACGCAACAATTGCAAAAAGTTTGGAAAAATACAAAGCAATGGATTTTGTTGCTAATCAATATGCTTGTGGATCATATTTATATAATAATGACACTAACCAATACATTTATCCAGGTGATACATTACCAGCGTTTGAAATCCCTGCTGGTAGCAATTACACATTACGTCTTGATGAAATGATTGCTTCAATTAATAAATCGTTTAATTGAACAAATGTTCAATGAACAAATCCAAAGTATGGAACATTGGAAAAAGACACAAATAATTCAAAACGTCTTATTTATAAACCAAAAATTCAAAATATTGGTGACATTGATGAATTTGATCTTACTATTACACCAGGTAATTGGAATGGTAAACCATCTAATTATGTCTTTGAATATAAATTTAAAGTGAAAATTCGTCAAGTAATTGATCGACCAATTTTAGAAACTTTTAATATTGAACTTCCTGAATCTAAAGATCCCAATAAAGAAGATTTATTTGCAGCAATTGAGAATGCAACTCCAGAATATCGTACTCCAATTGATCGTTTTGTTACTCCAATATTTTCAGATCCAAAACGTCGTGGTGCAAGAATTAAATTTAAATTCATTGCTCCTAAAGATGGTACATATGTTTTTGCTGGACAATATGATGATTTCTTAAAAGTTAAAGTTAATGGGAAAGTTGTTCACACTGGAAATGCATGACAACCAAAATTCACTAAAGTTTATCAAGTTAATTTAAAACAAGGTGAATCTCTAAATTTCGATAATATCTTTATCAATAACACAGGAGCATGAAATTTTAATTTCAAAGCAGGATTCCAACAAACTGTTTCTGATTTATCACATGTAAATGACTCAAAATATAAAGAAATTAATATTATTGATAATTCAATAATGTTTGATGCAGAAAATATCCTTCCAAATATTGAATTTACTAAAATATTGATTGATCCTAAATACAAATACAAACCACGTGAAATCAATAGATCTGTATTTATTGCTTCACTAAGTGACTCAATTAATTTAAGTAATTATTCAAACCCATCAATTATAAATGCAACAACTACTATAGTTGACAAAGATGGTAACGAAACTAATGAAGTAAATTATACTTTCTCTACAGAAAAACAAAATATAAAAAATTCCATTAAGAATTTAGGTGACTATACTCCTGGAACTTATTGTGAGGACTGAAAAGTATCAAATGATAACCCTTTTGAATTTGAAATTAATTTTACTAATCCAACAAATGTAACAACTTTATATTTTGGTCATAGAACAAACAATCACCCAAAAGCTCGAGCAACAGATGTAGTAGTTACTGGTTATACTAGTGACACTGATACAACTGGAACAGAAATGTACAATGGAAAATATGGAGCAGAATTTGATGATCGTAATTCATCATTATCTTGCTTAAATTTAATAACCCCTAAGAGAGTTACAAAATTAAAAGTTTCTCTTAAAAATTCATTATATGAAGGTTGTATATTGCAATGAGTTCGTATAGGTACACGAAAATACATTCCATTTGGTACTCAATTTGGACTTAACAATCCTCTTATGAGTCTTTCAAATAATTGAATAGTAAGAAATAATGATGATGATAACTCATCAGGATTAAATAATATGTATTTCTTATCTGAAAAATCAAATAATGAAATAACATTTACCCTTGAAAATTCTAATGGTTTTGCTCTTATTGGCCAAGAAAATAATTTTGGTGGTCAATTTGATGTTTACATTGACAATGTATTGAAACAAACTGTTAATGTTAATTCAAGTAGACGAGTTGATAATGCTAAATTATATGAATATTATAGTGATATTCCAAAAACAATAAAAGTTAGAATTGTCACAAAATCAAATTCTAAATTATATCTAAACTACATTATGACTTTCGGTAAATCAACTTACTTATCAAAAAATAAATAAGCTTATTTTTGAACCAATTAACAATAAATAAATTTATGCCATTTACAAAAATAAAAAATATAGATTTCAAAATTCAAAATAATAAAATAGTTTTGACAGATGAATATAAAGCAACACATTCCAAAAAATTTAAAAAAATTACCGGAAGTCGGTTTTGTAATGTTTTAGGATTAAACCCCCTTTCTTCATCATTCAAAACTTGATGTCAAATGGTTGATATATATTATGAACCAATGGATGAAATAATGGCAAATGCTGGGAATATTATTGAACCAAAATTGAGAACATGAATTGAAGAAAACTCAAATTATAAATTTACTTTTTATGATCCTAAAAAATACGGATTTGATGTTTTTAAAGATAATCCAATTTTTGGTGGTATTCCTGATGGCGAGCCACTTATTAATGGCAAGATTGATTATAAAGACACTCCAATCTTAGAAATTAAAACAACATCAATAGATAGTTTTTTATACAAGAAAATTGATTATGTTTTTAAATTGCAATATGATGACAATAATAAACCGATTATTAAATTGAAAAATGGTAAATATGAAAAATGATTTGATGAATCAAAAAAGATTATCATTCCAACTGAATATCTTTTTCAATTAGGACTATATTGTTATTTAAGAAATACGAATAAGGGACTATTTGTTATTTGTTTTCTTGAATATGATGATTATTTGGATCCATGTAAATGTGATGTGAATAAAAGAAAAATTGAAGTTGTTGAATATGAAGTCGATTTGCAAGCATTTTCCACTTGGATTAATAAAGCTGAACAATGATACAACAATCATATTTTGACTGGAATTAGTCCAGAGATGAATAATGAAGACCTTGAATTTGTAAAAGGACTTTTAAATGAATAATAAATTTAGTCAATATCAAAAAATTATTTATATTAAATATTCTGAATTAACACTTAAGAAAAAAAATCGTATGGATTTTGTTCGTAAGTTGCACAATAATATTGTCTTTGCATTAAAAGAATTTAATGTAAAAGTTATTTATCACTATGATTATTGCGAAGTAACAAATTTTGAAAATAACGATTTAAATGAGATTTGCAAAATTTTAAAATTAATTCCAGGTATTAATAGCTTTTCTATAGCATATATTATTGAAAAAGATATTAACAAGCTTATAGAATTTTGTCTTTTGCTTTCTCAATATAACATTGAAAATCATAATATTAAAACATTTAGAATCACATCTCGTAGACAAGATAAAAGTTTTTCATCTTCTAGTGAAATTATAAATGGCATCGCTACATCTTTATTAAAGAATACTAATTTAAAAGTAAATCTTGAAAATTATGATTGAAATTTACAAATTGAAGTTAAGAATAATTGCATAATTGTTTATGATTTATCAACAAATGCAAGCTGTGGACTTCCTGTTGGTAGTAGTGGTCGAGTACTTGTTTTATTATCAGGTGGAATTGACTCACCAGTTGCATCTCGTTTGTTAATGAATCGTGGATTAGAGGTAGATTTTTTGACATTTATAACCCCACCTCATACATCAGATATGGCACTTGAAAAAGTTAAAATGCTTGTTAAACAAATTACATTAAATAATAAATTATGCAATTCAAAATTATTTGTTTGTAATTTTACTAATTTACAAAATGAATTGACACATATTCAAAAAGAAAGTTATCGAATAACTTTAATGCGCCGTCGATTTATTAAAATTGCAAAAGAAATTGCAACTCAAAGAAATTGTTCAGCTATTGCAACCGGTGAAAGTTTAGGTCAAGTAGCAAGCCAAACAATCGAAAGTATGCAAGTTATTAATGAATCTGCTCAAAATTTTTTAATTTTGCGTCCTCTTTTAGCAATGGATAAAAATGAAATAATTAATTATGCAAAAGAATATGGTACATATGAAATTTCAATTTTACCTTATTCTGATTCATGTTCACTATTTGCTCCAAAAAAACCTGTTACACAACCAAAATTAGATGTAGCAATGGAATTAGAAAGTAAAATTTTATTATTAGATGAATTGACAAATAGTGCAATAAAAATTCATACAAAAGAAGAAAGTTTTTAAATTTAATTATGGAACAATTTGCTCAAAAATTACTTGATGCAATAAAAAGCAATAAAAATATTTTATTATTTGTTCATATTCATCCTGATTTCGATGCATTAGGTTCAGCATTTGCTTTTAAGAATTTTATTGAATTAAATTTTAAAAATAAAGATGTTAGAATTGCAGGGATTAATAAATTAGATACGTCATATTTATCTGATTTCTTTAATCGTGATTGATTAGATGTTAGTCCAGAATTCGCAAGTGATGCATTTTGTATAGTTTTCGATACTGCAAATTATGAAAGAATTTATCAAAAAAATCTTTTTCACTTTGAAAGTTCATTTAGAATTGATCATCATTTAATTGTAGAAAAAATTTGTGAGTATGAATTTGTTGTTCCAACTGCTTCATCTACTTGTGAATTAGTTGGAATATTATTAAAATACTATAATTTAAAAATAGACTCAATGATAGTTAATTCTTTATATTTTGGAATCTTGACAGATACTATTCGTTTTTTAACAAGTAATGTTAATTCTCAAACTTATTCAATTATGGCATATTTGAATGATGCAGCAAAAATTGACAAGCAAATGGTTCATAACCAGCTTTATTTAAGAAATTGAAAGGACTCTAAATTTGATTCTAAAATTTCTAAAAAAATAAAATTTTCTAATGGTTTTGCTTGATTAATGTTTGATCGTAGATTTGTAAAAAAATATGGATGCAATTATTTAAAAACAAAATTATATTTGATGTCAAATATCAAAGAAATAAAAGTTTATGCTCTTTTATATTTTGATGAAATATCTGGATTCTATCGTTGTTCATTACGTAGTCGTGAATACAATGTGAATCAAATTGCTACACAATTCTCAGGTGGTGGCCATATTTATGCAAGTGGTTGTAAAATTGATAATAAAAATGAATTTAAACTTTTAAAAGAAAAAATTATTAATTTAGTTAATACTGAAAATGAATCATAATTTAGTCAATCTTAACACTCATTCATATTACACATTTTTGTCTTCAAGTTTATCTCTTGAAGCAATTATCAATTTTTCTCTTAATAATAATTTATCATATGCTAGTCTTGTTGATGTAAATGTTATGTATGGTGCATATGATTTTTATTTATTATGTCTTAAAAATAATTTAAAGCCAATTCTTGGTTTGCAATTCAATTATCAAAATTGCGATCTTGTAATGATTGCTAAAAATTATGATGGTTACAAGATATTGTGTAAAATCTCTTCATTAATAATGACAAACAAAGACTTTGATTTAGATACTTATTTAAGTAATAATATTTTTTTAATTTCTCTTAATGATGATTTTGAAATTGATTTTGATAATTTTTATTATTTATCAAATAATGATAAAAATATTGGAACAATAGCTTGTCAAACAGCAATTTGTTTGGATGAATCAGAATTTGATTTAATTAAAATTTTAGATGCAATTGCTAATGAAAAACAATTAACAATCTCATCATTAAATAACAATGATATTATTTTTGATAAGTTACTAAAACCAGAAGAATTTGCAAATTATTATAGTAATGAACAAATTAGAAATTTAGAAGAATTAGTTCAACAAATTAATTTGGAATTTCCTAAATTTGATTCAAATTGTATGTTGGTATATCCAAATGAATTAGGAATAGATAGCAAAAACTATTTATCACAACTTGCACATCAAAATCTAGAAAAATATTTATTAAAAAATAAAAATTTTGATTCAAATTTATATTTTGAGAGATTAAATTATGAGCTTGATATAATTTGTAAACATAATTTTGCTGATTATTTTTTAATTGTGCAAGACTTTGTAAATTATTCTAAAAATCACGACATTATGATTGGTCCTGGTCGAGGATCAGCAGCTGGTTCACTTGTGGCATTTGTGTTAAATATTGTTGAAGTTGATCCAATTAAATACAATTTAATTTTTGAACGATTTTTAAATGTAAATCGTTTAACAATGCCTGATATTGATACAGATGTAATGGATACTAAAAGAAATCAATTAATTGATTATTTGTTTGACAAGTATACTAGAAATCATGTTGCTCATATCGCAACATTTGCAAGAATCAAAAGCAAACAAGCAATTAGGGATATTGGCAGAGTTTTATCAATTAATCAACAACTTATTGATAAAATTTGCAAGATTTTGACTAAATATGATGATGATATTGATAAAGCAATAGAGTTAAATAATGATTTAAAAAATGAATATTTGCAAAATTTTAATTTATTTAAATATGCAAAGAGAATTATGAATTTTCCTCGTCAAATTGGTGTTCATGCAGCTGGTATAGTGATTTCAAACTATAATTTAACAAATGCAATTGCTATCCAATCATGTTTAGATAATAAGACTATGGTGCAAATTTCAATGGACCATTTAACTGATTTTGGACTTGTTAAAATTGATATTTTGGGATTAAGAAATTTAACAATTATTCATCAAATATTATTATTAATAGAACGTATTCATAATAAAAAAATAAATCTAAATGAAATAGATTTGAATGATCAAAATGTATATAAAATGCTCACTGATAAATTAACATTAGGAATATTTCAATTTGAATCAACTGGTATGACTAATTTATTAGCAGAAGTAAAACCAAAATGTTTAGAAGACTTGTCATTAGTTTCTGCAATTTATCGACCAGGTGCATCAAGTAATATTGCAATGTATTTAAAAAATAGGAATTCTAGTTATAAAAAAGATGATATTCAACCCATCATTTCACAAATTTTAGATGAAACTTATGGAATGATTGTTTATCAAGAACAAATAATTAAACTTGTCCAACTAATTGCTAACTTTGATGCAAATAAGGCGGATCAATTTAGAGTTGCAATTAGTAAGAAAAAAGAATCTGAAGTTATTAAATTTAAATCAGATTTCATTGATTCTGCTCAAAAAAACAATTATAGTTTAGAAGAAGCTCAAAAATATTTTGAAACAATGTTGCAATTTGCTAGTTATGGCTTCAATCATTCACATTCAATTTCCTATGCACTTATTAGTTATTGGATTGCTTATTTCAAATATTACTATCCATTAATTAGTTATAGCGTTTTTCTTACATACTCAGAATTAGATCAAAAGAAAACTAATGAATTAATTAATGAAGCAAAAAGATTTAATATTGAAATTTGTTTACCTGACATTAATATTTCAACTACAAGTTTTTGCTTGTTAGGTTCAAAGATTTATTTTGCTCTAACTGCTATTAGTGGAATAGGTCATGATAAAGCAAAAAAAATTATTGAATTACGTAAACAACAAATAAATAGTAAATTTGATGATGCTTTCAAAGCAATAGCTCGAATGAGTGGTATTGGCATTAATAAAGCAATAATTACTAAATTAATTAAATCAGGAGCATTTGATTCTATTAATCGTAATCGTGATTTATTACTTGCAAATCTTGATACATTAACAAACAACAAGAAAAGCACACTTGATGAAAATGGGAATTTCATTTTTGATTTTGACGTTATTGATTCTCCATATGTTCAAGATAACTATTATGAATATGAACAAGAAGTTTTAGGCATTGGATTAACTCCATCAAAAATTGACAAATTATTTGAAAATTATAAGAATAAGTATAATTTAGTTCACATACAAAATATTCCATTAGTAATTAATCAAACAAATAATGTTCTAGTATTGATTAAAAATATTAATGAGGCGAGCACAAGAACTGGTTCAAATTATAAAATAATTGATGCAATGGAAAATAATATGAATTATCCATTATATTTGTTTGCAAACGATTTGACTGATTTAGTTATCAACAAATATTATCTTTTAGAAATAAAAATAAGCAAACAAAAAAAATATACAATTAGTAGAGTATTATCGGAGATTAAAAATGAATAATAAAAAAGCATTAGTTATTGATGGTAACTCATTAATGTATCGTATGTTTTATGCAACGAAAAATTTAGCAGATTATGCTGTAATGAACAACATTATTCCAGTTAATGCTGTTAAATTAATGCTAGAGACATGTTTAAAATTGCGTAATCAAAATTATGACTATTGCCTAGTTGCCTTTGATTATGGTAAGAAAACATTTCGACATAATCAATTTAAAGAATATAAAGATGGTAGACAACAAATGCCAATTGAATTAGTCAATCAAATACCATTAATTAAGAAGTCTCTTGAAATGATTGGTTTCAAACATATTGCTTTACAAGATTATGAAGCAGATGACTTAATTGGTACATTTTGTAGTTTAATGTCTAAAAATAGTATCCATGTTGATGTTTATAGTTCAGACAAGGATATGTTGCAACTAGTAAATGACTTTACTTATGTTCATCTAATTAAAAGTGGTTTGACAAATATCATTATTAATACAGTTGATAATTTTTCTAATCTAAATTTTGGTTTAACTCCAAATCAAATTATTGATTATAAAGCAATTGTGGGCGATAAATCAGATAATATTTGTGGAGTAAAGGGCATTGGTGAAAAAACTGGCATCGAGCTTTTAGTTAAATATAAATCTTTAGAAAATATTTATAAAAATTTAAATTTACTTTCTAAGAGTTTACAAACAAAATTTATTGATTCAAAAGAAAATGCTGAAATTTTTCAAAAAATCATTGCAATTAATTGTAATGTTCAATCTGATATTTTTAGTGAAATAGAAAATTTTAAAATTAATCAAATTGATACTAATGCTCTTAAAAATTTCTTGCATGAATACAAAATAAAAAATTTAGAAAAGTATTTATTAAGTGAACAAATAAAATTATTTTAAAAATAGATAAGGATCATTATGCCAGAATTACCAGAAGTTGAAACAGTTATTAATTATTTAAAAAAACATTTAATTGGGAGGGCAATCACTCAAATTAAATTCAAATTTGAAAATATAGTTAAGAATGTTTCAATTAGTGAATTTATTAAAAAATTAGTTAATCAAAAGTTTCTTTCAATTAATAGAAAAGGAAAATATTTAATTTTTAATTTGACTAATAATGTTACATTAGTTATCCATCTAAGAATGGAAGGTAAATTGTTTGTTCAACCTAAAAATAGTTCACCTAATTTTCCACAACTAATTGCTGAATTTTATTTAGATGATGAAAATCTTTTAAGATACTATGATACTCGTAAATTTGGTACATTTGAAATTTGTTCATCAGATAAACTCGATTCAATTAAAGGGTTAAGTAAGTTAGCAATGGATGCGATTGATGATTCATTCACTCCAGATTATTTATTTTCAATTATTCAAAATTCTAATCAAGCAATTAAAACATTTTTATTAGATCAATCAAATGTTGCGGGTCTTGGTAATATTTATGTTAATGAAGTTCTATTTGAATCTTTTGTTTTACCAACTAGACCATCCAAAAAAGTTACATATGATGAATGTTGTGAAATAGTCAAATATAGCAAGCAAATTTTATTAGATTCAATCAAACACAAAGGTAGCACAATTCATTCTTATAAGTTTAGTGAGTATGATAGTGGTGGATACCAAAAGTATTTAAAAGTACATACGCGTAGTGGGAAACCTTGTCCTAAATGTAATAATTTAATTTCATTTAGCAAAGTTAATGGTCGAGGCACTTATTTTTGCTCAAAGTGTCAAAAATAACTCACTTTTTATAATTTAATATGTGGAAAAATTTCATAAAAGTATAGTATTTACAAGCGTTTTCTATCTTGTAACAATGTGGATAATTATTCTCCAGAAAAATTTCAAATTAATTCTAAAAATTTTTCATATTTTTTTTATTAAACTTGGATATGTAGCAAAGATGGGGAAAATTTGATGCATTTAAAAGTATTGGAAAATAATGAGCATATTAGCATTTATGGAGATGTTTTGCTCCAAATAAATCATGATTCATTAACTCAATTATACTCGCCAATTATTGGCATTGAAGCAAATTATCTATACAACTATCTATGAAGTATAAAAAGAATAGTTCTTACTAGTAAGCTTAATCCTTGTAATAATATTAATGAACTAAAAAATTCTTTGAATTGAAATTTACAAAAAATATTTAGTAATTTAAATAAACTATCTGCAGTTGGCTTGATTCAGTTATTTTCTAGTGGCTCAAACTTAATTATTAAATTAATTCAACCATTACATTATTGCGAATTTATTAATAATCCAAAATTAAAACAATTATTAATCAATAAAATTGGGCGAAATAATTACGAAAATTTACAATATTACTATAATTATGAAGTTATTCCTAGTGATTATTTATTGTTAGAATCATCAATTGATTCTTTGAATGAAACAAATTTATTTATTGAAAAAAACAATGTATATCTTGATTGAAATAAAATTAGTTCAAAACTAATTGTTATGTTTAACAAAAAAATTAGAATTGATAATACTTGCAAAGAAATAATTGGTGAAAATTATTCAATAAATTTATTGAATGAGAATAATCTTTATGATGTTATTTATAAATCTTCAATTTGTAAGAATGATCTATGTGATGTTGATTTGGATTTATTATTAAGTTCAATTGAAGTTATTAAGCAAGATAATCAAATCAAAAATGATGCAACATTACATCGTAGTTATAATGTATTTGATATCAATAAAGATTTAAAAGAATGTCATGAAATTATTGCTGATTACAAAAAATTTAATCCATATAACTATTTGCTATTATTAACTAAATCAAATATTACTCCAAATGTTGCTCATATGATTGATTCAATTAAGAAAACATTCAATCTATCAGATGCATTTATTAATGTTGTATGTGATTATTCAATTTATAAGAACTCTGGAAGAATTGAACCCAACTATATTTATAAGTTATGTTCAACAATTAATAATTTAGGGATTGATAATATTGAAAATGTAATATTATATTTAAGATATGTGAGTGCACACATTAAAATTCCTACTTCGTTGTTCAATTCAACTAGTAGTTATAATGATATTGATAACTCTAAAATTGATAAAAATTACATTTCATTTGATGAAATTATTACTAATAATTTAGGTAAAAATAATGAATAATAACAAGATTGATTTTGATTCAATTCGAAAAAAGAATAAATTCATCAATGAATTAAATTTTACTGATGAAGAAATTATTCAAAATTATTTGAAAATTATTGAAATAAGCAATAATTTAAAAGAATGCAACGAATCTCAAGATTCTTTTTGTATTAATGAAAGTAATATGCATGAAGAATTTTATCGTGATAAAAATGGTCATATAAAAATTCAATACACATCCTGTAAAAAATCAATCTTAAATAAAAAGAGTTGAAATTATTTATTAAATTATTTAATTTGTGATTATGATCAAAAAATTATTTCTTCATCAACAACAGATGAAACAAATATCAAATTTTTAAAAGATAAAAAGCAATTATATAGTTTTCAAAAACCATTAATAGATTGTATTTGCAATCAAATGAAAAATAGAAATTATTTTGGTTTTTATTTGTATGGGAATTTTAATATTGGTAAAACATATATAATGGCATTATTTGCCAATGATTTAGCAGATTCTGGTTTAACTGTTTCATTTGTTGATATTCCCAAAATTGTTCGCGAAATTAAAAAATCTAATTCATGAGAAGAACGCGGACAATATCATGAGCAATATTTTCAAAAAATGAAAAATTCAAATATTTTGGTAGTTGATGAATTAGGGATGGAAAAGTTTAGTAATTATATCCATATAGATATGTTGCTACCTATTTTTCAGTATCGTCTAATTAACAAAATGCCAGTTTATTTTATTAGTAATTTTAGTTTAGAAAAGTTAAAATTAAACTATAAATGAACCAATAGAGATAGCATTCAATTAGATAAATTTATTAATACAATTGAAAATTTAGTAGAAAATAACGTAATTGAATTAATCGGTCCAGATTTAAGAAAGAGTTCTTTATAAGTATGATTATTGATGAAATAAAAAATGTTATTAATTCTAGTTTAAAAGAAAATAATTTTCCATTAATTGATTACAATATTGATCAATCGAAGTTTTTAAAATTTGGTGATTTCAATACAAATGTTGCAATGGTATTGAAAAAAGAAAATGGATTTAAAGAAATGAATCCAATTGAAATTGCAAATAAAATAGTTGAAAAAATTGATAATTCATTTTTTTTAAAAATTGAAGTTGTTAAACCTGGTTTCATAAATTTCACAATGAAATCAAATACATTCAAAACTTTATTTTTTGAAATAAATAAAGAAAAAGATAATTTTCCAAACTTTCCTAGAAAAAATGAAATTGCATCAATTGAATATGTTTCTGCAAATCCAACAGGTTATTTACATATTGGACATGGTAGAAATGCTATGTTTGGAGAAGTAACATCAAGACTATATGATAAAGTTGGCTATGATGTAATCCGTGATTATGTTGTTAATGATGCTGGTAATCAAATGAATATTCTTGCATCTTCAGTTTTGGTTCGTTATTTACAAAGTTATAATTTACCAGTTGAATTGCCACAGGATAGTTATCATGGCGAAGAAATTGTTTATGTAGCAAACAAATTAAAAGAAAAATATGCTGATAAATTTATTAATTTAAAAATTAATGATCAATTTTTAATTGAAGATGATGATTCTAGATTTGAAATTCGTTGATTTGCTAGAAATATTTTATTAGACCAAATTAAAAATGATTTATCTAAATTAGATATTTATATCGATGAATATTTCAGTGAACAATCTACTCATGATGAACCTAAAAAAATTGAACATTTATTAGATAAATTGAAAGATAGTCTTTATAAAAAAGATGGAGCACTTTGATTTAAAAGTACAAATTATTTAGATGATAAAGATCGTGTTTTAATCAAATCTAATGGATTAATGACTTATTTCCTACCAGATATTTATTATCATGATTATAAATTTACTCGCAATGAAAAAGTTACTCAAGCAGTTATTGTTCTTGGGTCTGATCACTATGGTTATACAAATCGTGTTAAAGCGGTATTAACTGCTTTGGGTCATAAAAATATTGATGAAAAATATAAATTTTTATTCATTCAAATGGTTAAATTAACTAAGAATGGTCAAGAATTTAAAATGTCTAAACGTTCTGGTCAATCATTGGTTCTTTCTGATTTAATTGAATTACTTGGAAAAGAAATTACAAAGTGAAATTTAATCTCAGCAAGCAATAATAGTCACTTGGAAATAGATATTGATGTTGCAACAAAAGAAGATAATAACAATTCTTACTACTATATAAAATATGCAAATGTTAGAGCAAACAAAATTTTAGAAAAAGCAAACTTTGTTTTTAAAGACAATTTAAATTATGACTCATTAAATAGCGAAGTTGAACGTAATTTAATTAATGCAATGCAATTTTTCAAACAAACAATAATTTATACTTTTAAAAATTTGGATATTCAAAAATTGGTTAACTATGTATTAACAGTTGCTAAATTAATTCATACATATCTTGAACAATTACGAATTGATAAAAAAATTGCTGATCAACAATTAACTTTAATTTATTGTGCTCAAATTGTTTTAAAAAATACTTTAAATTTATTAAATATTAAGATTTAATTATTTAATAATTGATATAATAAAAATATGAAAAAAATTATATTATCAATCTTAGTATTAATTCCTATTTTAGGACCTTTGCTATATTTCTTCTTAGCAAAAGATGCAACAAAACGTGAAAAATTAATTTCTTTAATTGCATTGATTCCAGCTGTTAACGTGATTTGTGCAATTTTATTAATTGTTTCTGCAGTTTTGAACTAATTTTATTTAACTTCAAACTAGATCCCTCAAAAAGAGGGATTTTTTAATTGTTAATTTTATTAATTTAATTAAATATTTTTTTAAAGTTTAATTGATTTACTAGGTGTTATTAAATAAATTTCACTTGATTAGCTAAGTGTAATTCCACCTGTACCATCATTGAAGAAGATTTTAATTGTTTTCTTCTTCATGCTATT
>CAJUTA010000028.1 GCA_910589685.1 uncultured Ureaplasma sp. | reverse complement strand
GTTTTTTCTAGATCAACAGTTTCAAGGTTCACACAGTTTGCGAATGCTTTGTGTAAAGTAACGTTGTTTGAAACGCCATTTGGTAGCGGGTTGAAGTTGGTTACAATGATATATTTAATTAATTTTATTTATTTAATGGTTTTGCATTTTGAGATCTAACATTAATAGTTATTGAGTTGGATACAACAATATCTTCATTTTTTAAAATAATCTTTAAATATATTTCATTATTATCTCAGTCTACTAAATGCATTTTTTGCTTTAATGTTTTTTCATTTTTATTAATCAAAGGTTTTGGAGATTTTCCTGGTATAACACGGTATCAAACGTATTTTAGAACATCATTTTCATTAAAGTTTGTAAATTTAGATTCAACAACTAATGTTTCTTTAACAATTAATGTATCAGTATTTGGTGTAATAGTGACTGAATATTGACTAACAATTATTGAAATGTATTGTGAAGAAAACTTTGTTCCATCTTTTAAAATTATTTCTAATGAATATTCACCTTGATCATCAAAATTAGAATTAGTTTTTGTCAAAGTCAAATCATTTTTATCTTTATAAATAGTTCTCTTGATTTCATTATCATCTTGAGATCATATTAATGTCGCATCTTTTAAATCAATTTCATTTTTAAATGATGCTACTACTGAAATTGTTTCACCTTCAATGTATTCTTCTTTACTAGAAGTTATACTTAATTCATTATCTAAACTCGGTTTAGTAGGCGGCGCAACATTTGGTTTATCTGGAATGCTAGGCTTTTCAGGTTCAGATACAGGAGGTTTTGTTTCATTATCTGGCTTTGTATTAGTATCTGGATTAGGATTTGTTGTATTATCAATACTTGTTCCTTCATAATTTGGATTTTCATTGAATCATTGACTATATAATTTAATTTCATAAGTCAAATCAGCTAATTTATTTGCTTTTTCATTAAATTCAATTTTAACTAAAATGTAATTTTTGTTACTTTTTCTAGTAATATTTGCATTATTTAAGTCAAATTCAATAGATCTAACAGTATCTGTAATTATTTGAATACCTGTAAGATTATTTAAAATATCAATTTTTTCATCGATTGAACTATTATTTGTTTCTTTCAAAATACTTGTTAAATAATTAAATCCAACATCACTTAGTTTTTCAAATTTAGGATTCAATTTGTTTATTACATCATTTTGATTTATTTCTGGCTTATTATCTTGGTTATTATCAGATGAAATTGAATTTATATCCAAACTTGGATTTGTGTTGTTTTTATCTAATGTTGGAAAATAAATAGAAGATAATGTCATAGATGGTATTCAAAAATTTTTCACTTGAACATTTTGACCATATGAGGCATCACTTAAATTAATTTCAAATCCAGATATTTTTGCTAGTGAATTAACATTATTATTGAAATTATTCATATAATTAATCAATCCTTGATTTTTTTGCGCAGGATCATTGTAATCAAAATTACTATATTTATTTTCAATATTTCAATTATTTGTTGCATTACCTAAATATAATTTTTTAATAACATTAAAATCTTGTTCAAGTTCCAAATTATTATTTTTTTCAATTTTTTTGAATTCTTCTGCTTGATTAATTAATTCATCTTTTCCTATAAATTTAGGGTTTAATTTTAAAACTTTTTCTTTTACTTCAGTTTCAATATTAGATGAATTCCCAATATCATAAGTAATATTTGCAATTAATTCAATACTACCATTTTCAAGAATATTGATAGATTTTAATTGAATTGGATTCAAAACATTTTTAGATATTTTTGTTGCACTGTCACTAGATAACATTACATGATAAATGTGCTGTCACAATTGATCAATTTCAGATTGAAAATCAATAATAGATAATGACTTAATTTTTGTATTTAAGTCATTTATTGCATTAATATTTTCATTTGCATCAACAATGATTTGTCCATTATTTATTCGTGCATTATTTAATGAATTTTCTACTTTGGCAATAAAAGCAACATTCTTATAATCAAATTCTTTAACAACATTTTGCACTTCACTAGATTTACAAGATGATAATACAACTGGTAAAGTTATTGCACTTGCAAATAGTCCCAACCCAATTGCTATTGATAGTCTTTTTTTCATAAATAAAACCTCTTTTAACAACCTAATTATATAACTATTAATAATTGAAAAAAATATAAATTATAATTATCTTTTTTTAGTTTTATTCGGCAATTTCCCCGATAATATGATTCATTATTACTTTAGTAATTTTTACTTTTTTTATTTGATTTGAATAGTTTATTTTGCTATTTACATCAACTCTAATATATTCACTAGAATAACCTGAATTAATTTCACCATCATATGTTTCAAAAAGCACATCAACAATTTTATTTATGAATCTTTTATTGAAAATATTGCCTAGTTCAATATTCAATTGCAATAAATCTTTCATTCTTTGATCTACAATTGTTTGATTTATTTGTTGAAGTTTTGCCGCAGGTGTATAGCTACGTCTTGAGTAGGGGAAAATATGTAATTTACTAAAACCAATTTCTTTAATAAATTCAATAGTATTTTTATGATCAAAATCAGTTTCAGTTGGAAAAGCAGCAATAACATCTGTTGTAATTGCTGTATTTGGATTTAATTTATAAATTTTGCTAATGAGATTTTTAAATTGTTCCGAGTTGTATTTTCTATTCATTTTCTCTAGAACATTATCTGAACCAGATTGCAAACAAATATGTCAATGCTGAGCAAAACGATTTTTATTTTTGCAAATCAATTGAATAATTTCATCACTAATTTGAAAAGGCTCCACAGATGAAATTCTGACACGGAAATTGCCTTCTAATTTGTTTATTTCTTTTAGCAATGTGTAAAAATTATTTTCAGAATCATTATAACCAGCAGTATTTACACCAGTTAATACTATTTCTTTATAATTGTTTGCAACTAAAGTTTTAATTTCATCAATAATGATAGACATTTTTTTTGATCTTTGTCGACCACGTGTAAAAGGAATAATACAATAGCTGCACATAAAGTTACAACCATCTTGAATTTTTACAAATGCCCGAGTTTGATTTGTATAAACATCTACACTAGTTTCTTCAAATTCTTTTTCAAGAAGTAAATTTTCAACTCGAACAATTTGTTTTTCATTTATTAAAAATTCATCAATTAATTTAATAATATTATTTTTATATTTATTACCAATCAAAATATTTATTCCATACTTTGATTTTAAAGTTTCACTTGCTACTTGACTATAACATCCACAAACAATAATAATTGCATTTGGATTGGCACGACGAATTTTACTTATTGTGTTTCTTGATTTGCTATCTGCTGTATTTGTCACACTACATGTGTTTACAATTGCTACATCACATTTGCTAAAATCATCAATTTGAATTAATCCTTCTGCTATCAAATCATTTGCAATGATATTTGTTTCATAAGTGTTAACTTTGCAACCCAATGTTATAGCATAAAATGTTGATAAACTTTGTCTATCCATTTTTAGCACTCTCACTATTATTAGAATGTTGGATTATTCTTTTCTTTGTTAATATTGATAACACTATTAACAACATTAAAATACAGAATGTTAACGCACAATAAGTGATGATATATGCAAGCAATCTTTTTCAATTATAAGTAGTGATTTGATTTGTATTAACATTAGGCATAGAGTAAAGTCAAATCGTAAAAAATGCAACTAAATATAAAATTAATCCAATAACAGAAATCATTACAAGACTTGTTACTCATTTATAATCTTTGTTAAATCATTTTTTATTTATTAATGTTTTGAAATTTTCTCACATTCGGTAACCATTAGCACAAATTAGACTAATTGAAACAATTGTCATAACAATTGATAAAATTAGATTTCTTGTTTGATCAAAACCAGGTCTAAATAAATCATAACTATTTGGTTGATTTTGATAATTAACAGCAAAAATAATCATTGGAATCATTAAAATCAATGAACTAATTAATACATTTATAATATTGAATATTAAATTAAAATTAAATGTTTTAAGTTTATTATTCACTCTTATTACCATCACAATTTATTTTCATTTGTAAATTATCAATTATTACTGCAATTGTATATAAGCTTGCAGTTTCGCTTCTCAAAATTGATTTTGTTAAACTAACAAAATAAAACTCACTTTTTAATGTTGAAAATGATTTAATTTCATCTTCGCTATATCCACCTTCTGGACCAACAACCACTGCAATTTTATTGCCTTTTTTATAGGTTAATTTATTTAATAAATTTGTTAATGAATTGTTATTTTCTTTTTCATATGGAACAATAACATAGTCGTAATCATTTAATAATTTGAACATTTCTTTAGAATTTATTGTTCTATTTAGTTTTGTTAGATTAGATTGATTGGATTGCATTCCAGCATTTTTTATAACATTACTTACATGATTTGTATTAATATCTCGATTGGATTGGCTACGATTCATCAAGATTGGGAAAATCATATTTGTTTGCAATTCAGTAGCTTTTTGAGCAATTCAATCAAAATGATTAGGTTTTATTATTGCTTGAAATAAGTCAATATGAGGTACTTCAAAATTTTCTTCTACAATTTTGCTTTGAATTTCTGCAAGTAGTGGACTTATATTGATTATTTTTGCAATATATTTTTTTTGATCAAATGAGCAATTAACATTATCACCAATTTTTTTATGCAAAACATTAATAAGATGATGTGCATCATCTTCATAGAAACTTAATGTATTTTCTTTTTTCTTTTTACTATAAATTAGCATCTACTGAATTATATTATTTAAAATAGCATTAATATACTTATAATTATCTTCACCAGAATAATTCTTAGCAGTAATTATTGCTTGATCAATAATTATAGATTTGTCATTTTTTGTAAGTTTGTATTCAATGTATCCCAAAATAAGAATTGCTTGATCAACATAATTCAGTCGATCAAAGTTTCATTTTTTATCGAGATACTTTTCTATTTCATTAATAATTTGTCTTTTATTTGAAACAAAATATTCTAAAAGATTTAAAAAATCTGCACCAATAACTAAATAATCTTGGTATGCAATTTTTTTGGCAATTTCACATGAATCGTCTAAAATCAATTGACTGTAAATAAATTGCATTGCGCGTACACGTTTTTTTCATTGTGGACAGTTAATAATATTTTTATCCATATTTTTTTAAATCCTTAGAACAATCTTATTTTTTATTTGAACAAATTATTTTGCTCGACCTACATATTCTCCATCGCTTGTTCGAATTAAAACAATTTCACCTGTTTTAATAAATTGTGGAACTTGAATTTCTCAACCTGTTTCAAGTCATGCTTTTTTTGTAACATTTTGTACAGTATTGCCTTGAACAGCTTCTTCTGCTTCTTTTATTTTTAATGGAACTTGATCAGGTAAAGTTGCTCCTAATAATTCATCACCATATCTCATAATGTTAACTTCAACACCGTCAGAGATAAAATTCATTTCTCATTTCATTTTTTCTTTAGGTATTTCAATTTGTTCAAATGTTTCATTATTCATAAAAACTAGATTTACACCATCATCATAACTATAAACCATTTGAATAGTTTCAATTGGAGCTTGTTCAAGTTTTTCACCTGTTAAGACTTCAATCGTAATTGCTCCAGTTCTTAAATTTTTAACTTTACATTTAACAATACCTTCACGCATAGCTGTTTTGTTGAACGAGTTTTCAATTACTTGGTAAATATTATTTTTATAAATAAATGTGTGACCTGGTCTTAAATCCTTAGCTTGAAAAATTGTAGCCATATAATATCCTTTTTAAAAATTAAATAGTAATTTTTATTTTATTCATATTAATTATAAATATGAAAACAAATGCAAATAAAGGAATGTATTTAGAATCCCTCATAAATAATAGTATACATTATTATGAGTCTCATAAAATTGCAATTATTAGAAAACAATGAGTGCCTATTAAAATTCATCATATCGAGGGACGTAATATGAAGGCGTCTTTATCTCATAAGTGTGATGTTGATTATTATGGTTGCTATAAAGGTAAATTCTTTGCTTTTGAAGCCAAACAATGTCTTGGTAATATTTTTGCAACTGATAGATTATCAATTAATCAAATTAATTTTTTGAATTTGGTTAATGAAATGAATGGATTTGGTTTTTTAATTTTTGGTTTCAAAACTTATAATAGGATTTTTATAATTGATTGAAAAAATTATTGTAAATATAACGGTGGTGCTAAAAGATTAAAATTAGAATGATTTGAAAAATATGGAAAAGAACTGAAAGTTCAATTTCCAGGTTGAATAGACATTGTTAGTATAATAAAAACACATCACTAATTAAAGCAATGTGTTTTTGTAATAAATAGCAAAATTAAACTAATTTAATTTTTTTAGAAATGTATTCTTTTAACCCTTTACTAAATGAAAACTTAGGAGTAATTTTAGCAGGGATAATAATTTTTTCACCAGTAGTAGGGTTCAAACCAACTCTAGATTTATTTTCTTTAATTTTAATTTTTCCAATACACCCAACTTTACTTTCATGATTTAAAGCTAAGTCAAGCAAAATTACATTTTCGTATTGAGTAATGACATCTTTAATCATTGAAATACTAACTCCAGTTAATTGATTAATTTTTTGAATCATCTCTGTACGAGTCATTGGTTTGTTTTTTGAATCAGACATTTTATTAAATACCTTTATAAAATTGTTTTAGAAATATTATATATATTTTATAGCACTTTCTAAAGCAAGTAAAACCATTTTTTTGAATGATGTTTGTCGTAGTTCTGGTTCTAAAGATTCTCCAGTAACTAATGAATCACTACAAGTTAAAATAGTTGCAGCATTTTTATTTAATATTTTCGCATTAGCAAATAAAGCGAAAGCTTCCATTTCTACACAAATTGATTTTGTTGTTTCTACTAGTTTATCCAAACTAATATTTCGATAAAACACATCAGAGCTATGACAACGTCCAATTACTAAATCTATATTTAATTCTTTCGCAGTATCTTCAATTGTTTTATTTAAATTTTCAGTTGGAGATTCAATTATATTTTCTCTCACATCTAATCCTATCAAATCAGCATAAGTTGATTCGCTATATGCCTCATTCACTAGAATTACATCATTAACTTTTACATTTTTTGAATATGCACCAGCTGATCCAATTCTTATAATTGTATCAACATCATAAAATTTAAATAATTCATAACTATAAATTCCAATTGATGGTATTCCCATTCCATGAGCCATAATAGTTATTTTTTTATTTTTGTATGTTCCAGTAAATGCAAACATTCCTCTAACATCCTGAACACACTTTGCATCATCTAAAAAGTTTTCAGCAATTCATTTTGCACGTAATGGATCACCAGGCATTAAAACTACTTTAGCAATATCATCTTTTTTAGCATTATTGTGCGGAGTCATTTTTTTCTCTTTCTTGTTTTTATTATTTTCTTTTAAAAATATTTCATCAAGGAGTCTTTTTTGAAATTGATCCTAGAGCATCTAATCCACTACCTTCAATAAGACGTAATGATGCTCCACCACCAGTTGAAATAAATGTGAATGATGATTCTTTGTTTAATTTTTCAGCAGCAGCAGCAGAATCTCCACCACCAATTACAGTGAATGCTCCAGCTTCTGTACGTTTTGCAATTGCTTCACAAATTTCATTAGTACCATTTTCATAATGGCTAAACTCAGTTACACCCATTGGTCCATTTCATAAAATTGTGTTAGCAGTGTTGATAATTTTTACAAATTCTTTAATAGAACGTTTTCCAATGTCTAAGCCCATCAAACCTTTCATACCTTCTTCTTGTGTACGGTATTCAGGTTTTGTATCACTAAATGTTGGAGAACACATAAAATCGCTTGAAATACAAAGTTTATCTTTATATTTTTCCATTAATTCTTTAGCAATTGGAATCATTGATTCTTCTACCATTGATTTCCCAACATCAAATCCTTGTGCAGCAACAAATGTATATGCCATTCCACCAGAAACGATAACTTTATCAGCTCTATTTATAACAGCATTTACAGCTTTTAGTTTGTCACTAATTTTAGCTCCACCAAAGATAACAACAAACGGAGATTTAGCACTTGAAACAACTTTGTTAAGCATTTCTAATTCATTACGCATTAAAAAACCGATTGCATTATTTTTTTGAAATGATGCGATTCCATAAGTTGATGCATGTTTACGGTGAGCAGCACCAAAAGCATCATTAACAAATGCATCACATAAACTTGCTCAATATTTAGCTAATTCTTCAGAATTTTCAGATTCATTGTTAACTAATTTTTTAGTTTTTGGTGAAATATCATTGAAACGTGTGTTCTCAAGAACTAGAACATCACCTGATTTCATTTTTTTAATTTCATCTTCTACTTCTTTTCCAGTACTTTTTTCAATAAATTTACAATTTTTAGCTCCATGAATTTTTTTAAATAATTCTTTAGCAACTGGAGCTAATGTAAATTTTCCTGATTCGACATCTTCAATTGATTTAGGTCTACCAAAATGTGATAATATAACAACTTTTGCACCTTCATTAATCAAATAATCAATTGTTTTAATTGTTTCATTGATACGTTTGAATGATGTAATTTTTCCTTTGATAATTGGAACATTTAAGTCTAGACGTAAAAATACGCATTTATCTTTTACATTTAGTTGATCAACAACTTTTAAACTATTAAATTTCACAGTTTATATTTCCTTAAATTATATTTTTAATTCTATTTATCTAATTTTATTTTATAAATTTGAAAATTACGATAATTAAACAATTTCTCCATCATTTTTTGATAATTCACGTAAATCATCACGTTTAATTTTGTCATTTTCATCAATAAACCACAAATCAGAATTTTTTCCATTCATCAATGCAATAAAAAAATTGTTATATGCAACTTTAGTTTTAGGTATACTATAGATTTTTGATTGCAAGAAATCTTTCATACTATCTCTACTAGTGAATCCTTCCATTGGACATCCACAAGGAACAACAGGAATGTTTAATTTTTTGGCAGATTTTTTTAAATCACTTTCACGAGCCAAAATTAACGGACGAATAAAAGTCATATCTGACCTATCTAAATATGTAATGGGTTTAAAAGTAGCAATTCTACCTTCATTGATCATATTCATAAACAATGTTTCAATAGCATCATCTGCATGATGACCCATTGCAATTTTATTGCAATTGTACTTTTTAGCCTCATCAATTAAAATTGCCTTTTTCATTTTTGAACATAAAGAACATTGAATTTTTTGTTTTTTCATATTTGCTCGTAAAATTTCTCCCATTTTTGTAGGGACAATTACAAATTTAATGCCTTGCTTTTCTCAATATTCAATAATTGGTTCATAGTCTATTGCACACAGATTCATTTTTAAATGAATACCAATAATTTCAATATCTCAATTCATTTTTTCTTTAAGACGTTTTTTGTATAGTGATAATGCATACAACAAACACATCGAATCTTTTCCACCACTAACTCCAATAGCAATTCGATCTTTGTTTTTAATCATCTTAAAGATTTTATTTGCTTGAATGATATTTCCTAATATCGTTCTCATAATTAAATTTCTTTAGTTTTAAAACTATTAACAATATTTACTAACTCTTCTTTTTTAAATCATCCCAACAAACCACATCCAACAATTGTTGGAATTAATAATAAGACAAGACAACTTATTAGTAATCCACTATTCATATTAATTGCTGTGTAGTTGATATTTTGTAATGAGATAAAAATTGAAATAACAAGAATTATACTAAATCCTAAATTCATTGTTTTGTATGAATTTTCAAATTTATTCATTAAATATCTTGTTCCAAAAGCAGAAGCAATAAAACCTAGAACTATTCCGAATAATGTAATAACAATTGTTGATCATGCTCAACTTAAACTAATTCCATCAATTCCATTTGTATAACCACCAAAAGCAAATCTTGTTGCAGTATTAATGAATGAATTAGAACCAATTACAGCTAACATAAATGTTCCACTTGTTCCAGGTATGAATGTTGTTAATCCTGCTAAAAATCCAGCAATAATAATTTGAATTGCATATGATGTACTAATGGAATTATTTTTGATAATTTCAGAAACAATTGTATTTTGATTAATATCATTTACTTGTTGATAAGTCAAGTGACTAAATGGATATTCTTGTATTCATGCATATCTTGCTGCAAAAGCAATTCCAAATATTACAAATATTGATGTAAAAAATAAAACTATTTGTTTTCAATTAACTTCATTTTTTTTGAAGAAATTTTGTGGTCTTTTTTTCGGATTTAATATTAAGAAAAATAAACCAATAATATTAATTCCAATAAATAAAAATATTAGTGATAATTCATAACCACTAGCGAAAATAGCAGAATCAATTGCATAAATAACTATAATAGCAGTTATGAATGCCAATAAGAATGGTAATATTCAAACTAATTTTCATAATCAGTCTCTAAAACTTTTTGGACTAAAAAAATTGCATCATCCATCAACAACATCATAATAGTTTTTCATTTGATATGCATATAAACTAGATGATGATCCATAAACTACACTATTTGAACCAATTATAGAACCAAGAATACTTCGTTTGAAAATATCCGTTCAATTTTTAGATTCATCAATGTATTTCTTATCTACTTTTTGTTCATTTCATTTTTGTTTAAATGTTTTTTTATTTTTTGCTTTATCATTTTCATCATTTTTTGCAACATCATTTTTATCAACATCAACTCTATCTTTGATATTTAATTTTTGATTTAATGATGATGCAACATAATCTGATAGATTTTGTTTATTTGAATTATTACTCATTTAAATCCTTATTGCTATAAAATAGTAATTTAAATAATATTTTATTATTAAAAAAGATTTAAATTAAAAATGATGAATAAGATTCGATTGGATCAGTATTTAATTCAAAATAACTATTGTCAAACACGTAGTCAAGCCCAACAATTAATTAAGCTTGGGAATGTAAAAGTTGATAATAATGTCATTTTAAAAAATAATTTTTTGGTTGATGAAACAAATAATATTTCAACAAGCCAATTAAAATATGTTTCTCGTGCTGGATTTAAACTAGAACATGCACTAATTGAATTTTCAATTAAACTAAAAAATAAAGTTGTATTAGATATTGGTGCATCAACTGGTGGATTTACTGATTGTTGTTTGCAATTTGGAGCAAAGAAAGTTTATGCTTTGGATGTTGGAACAAATCAATTAGATTCAAAATTATTACTAGATAGTCGAGTTCAATCATTTGAGCAAACAAACCTAAAATCAATTAATAAATCGTTATTTGATGAAAAAATAGACTTAATTGTTTGTGATGTAAGTTTTATAAGTTTAAAACATGTTTTTTATGTCTTACAAGAATTTTATAATTCTGACATTGATCTAATTTTTTTAATTAAACCTCAATTTGAATTAGATAAAAAAACAATGTCTAAAAATAAAGGTTTTGTAAAAAATGAAAAAGATCGTAAATTAGCAATTGCTAATGTAATTAAATAAGCTAAAAATAATAATTTGAAACTTATTAAATTAATTGAATCACCAATTGTTGGTAATAAAAAAAATAATATTGAATATTTAGGGTATTTTAAATGGCAAGAACCATCTTTATGTTAGATCTTGATGCATTTTTTTGCTCAGTTGAAGAAATTTATGACTATAGATTAAAAAATATTCCATTTGCAATTGCCAATGTTACTGAAAATGGTTTAATTAGTGAATCTCATAGCATCATTTCAACATCAAATTATGAAGCACGAAAATATGGTGTGAAATCTGCTATGCATGTTTATGATGCAATCAAATTATGCAAGAATTTGAAATTAGTTCCTGCTAATATGGAGCGCTATATTGATGCAAGTAAAAGATTTCTCAATTTGATAACAACAACATATACAAATAAATATGAACAAACTAGTATTGATGATTATTATCTTGATGTAACAGAATTATTACCTATGTATCACGACAATCCATTGATACTTGCTGCACAAATACAAGATTTAGTTTATAAAAGATTGAAATTATCTGTCTCAATTGGAATTTCAAATGTTAAATCTTTAGCAAAAATTGCTTGTGATTTTAATAAACCACGCGGAATAACAACACTTTATCCATCAGAAATAACAACAAAACTTTTTAATTTATCAATTGATAAAATCAATGGTGTTGGTAAAAAAAGAATTATTCAATTTCACAATTTAGGAATTAGAAAAGTTCTTGATTTTTATAATTATAAAGATCACAAAAAATTAAAAAAAATTTTTGGTGCTTTTTATAATCATTTAATGAGTCTTATTAATGTTTCAATTGAAAATGATGATCAGGTTATTGATAAATATAATGAATCAAAACAAATTTCTCGAACTCATACATATTCATTGGCATCATCTGATTTTGATGAAATTAAAATAAAATTACATAATGTTATCAATGAATTATTAGATGAAGTTAATTTTGATGAAATTAAACCAAAACAAATAACATTAAAATTGCGATATGAAAAACATAAAATAACATCAAAAACAAAAACACTATTCGATCAATCTACAATTAATAGTGTTAATGTTTATTCATATGCATTAGAGTTGTTTTTAGATTTATGAAATGAAAACCCAATTAAAGGCATTGCTATTTCATTAGGTAAATTATAAATTTCTAAGATATTTTATTCCTTTGTTAGTGATTAATCTCCCAAGGTTATTTTTGCAGACAAATCCCAAAATTAATAGATAAGGTTCAATTGTATTTTCAATTGTCGCATTATCTAAATAAAGTTGTTGTGCAATGGAGCGAATCCCAATTGGTTTATGATTTGTTTCAAGAATCTTCAAGTAACTTACATCAATTTCATTTAATCCTAGTGGAAAAACACCAATTGCTTTGAATATCTCATTTGTAGGCATTTTGTTATTAATAAGTTTATAATCATAAAATCTATTCATCAAGTTAATAGCAACTCTTGGTGTGCCTTTGCTATAACTTGCTATTATTTTTTTATTTTCATTTTCAATTTCTAAACTATTAATTGTGCAAATTCTTTCAATAATTTGGAAAATTTCATTTTCATCATACAAATCGATAAAAAGTTTTATCCCAAATCTATCAATGAATGGAGTTGGTAGTTTGCCAAAATTTGTTGTTGATGCAATCAGAGTAAATTTTGGTAATTGCAATCTTGTATATTGACTATTGAAATCCTTTCCAATCTTTATATCTGCTACAAAATCTTCTAAAATTGAATAAAAAATTTCTAAACATTTAATATTAACTTGATGAATTTCATCAATAAAAATAACATCATTTTCTTTAATCAACGAAACCATATCTATCACATCACTTATTTTAGTAATACTAGGCCCTTGAACATAATGAATATTTGTTTCTAATTCATTAGCAATGATAGTTGCCAAACTTGTTTTTCCAACTCCAGGTGAACCATAAAAAATAATATGATCAAGATTTTGATTTCTAATTTTTGCAGATTTAATATAAGTCCCTAATGATAATTTAATATTTTGTTTACCAACAAAATCATCTAATAATTGTGGTCTAGTGATTAGTTCTTTCATTTTTAATATCCTCAATTAAAATATGAAAAATATTGGAAAAATTATTATTAATAATTTCTTGTTGTCTTTTTAAAACAATTTTTGTACAAAGATCTTTGTTGTAACCAATGTTTTGCAAATTACAAATTGCAGCATTGATCTTTTTTAGTTCCACACTTGAAAATTCACTATTTTTTTCACATTTATGATGATTAATAATTGAATTAGCTATTTTTAGATTAATTCGATATTTATCTATCATTTCTTCAATTAATTTGTTTTCTACTAAATTATTGAAAATATCAATACCACCACTAATAAAACGGAGTGCAGTTTTCGGGCCAACCCCTTCAATATTTATTAACTTTTCAAAGTAACACATTTCTTTTATTGTTTCAAACCCAAAATTTGTTACTTTTTCGATTGATTTATGTGAAACCAATTTTGAACAATAAATATACAAATGATATTCATTATTCTCTTGATAATTTTCATTATTTTCTACATAAATTTCTCTTAATCCAAAGTCATTTTCTAAATAAATTTTATTTTTTTGTTTAAATACTAATTTACCTTTAAATGAATCAAACATATTTTTCTCCTCATTATTTATAACTAATGGTAAGAAAAATATTTTTTCTAAATTTTGAAATATTTTTTTGCAAATTTCATTTGATTATTAATTCTTTTCTTTAAAGAATCAATTGATTTAAATTTTTTAACATTTCCAATTTTTTTAACTAATTGAATTGCTAATTTTTCTCCATAAAAATCAGATTTAGTGTTCAAATTCAATAAGTGAGTTTCAAACTTTGTATGTTTTAAATCACCTATTGTTTTTGGCTTTCCGATAAATGTTAGGCCAAAATATTCTTTATTTTGAAAAAACGCTTTACTTAAATAAATCCCATACTTCGGAATAATTGATTCATCCGATACCAAGAAATTAGCAGTTTTACATCCTAATTTTCTAGCAATTTGTTCACCTTTAACAATTGCATCTGTATAGATATAAGGTTGAATCATAAGCCTATTAGCTCTTGCAATTTTTCCATTTTTTAATAATTTTTTTATCTTAGTTGTTGAAATACTTAAAAACTTATTTCTCTTGACAATTTTCACATTAAATGAATTCGAAAGTTCTTTAACATTATTCAAATCATTTCCAAATCGGAAATCTGATCCAACAATAATTTCTCTTGGATCAAGATATTTTTTTATATAACTAATAAATGTTTTTGAATCTATATTAAATGAATTTAAATCTCAAAGAATAATATTTTTAGGTTTGAACGCTCTATCAATTGCTTCAATTCTATTATTAGTAGAATAAATATAATTTGGATGTTTTTTGAATTCGAATGTTAGAATTGTTAATTCATTTTCACATTTTTTAACTAGTTTCTTATGCCCAATATGTGGTGCATCAAAAAAACCAATCATTAAAGATTGCGTACTAATTTTTTTTAAATCTTTTTCACTTCTAATTAAATATCTCATCTAGATTTTCCAATTTATAAGATTGTTCTATTTTATACTCTCCAATTTGAGTTCTAACTAATTTAGTTAAATTTGCAAAGTTTCTAACTGCTCTTCCCAAATCCCTTGCAAGACTTCGAACATAAAATCCCTTTGAAGTTTTCAATTCAATAATCAATTCATTATTCTTGAATGAAATTATTTTGTAATCAATTAATTTTACAATTTTTGGATTTATTACAATATTATCTTTTGATGATCTTGCTAATTCATATGCTCGTTTACCATTTATTTTAACAGAACTGTAAATAGGTGGAACTTGCTCATATATTTCATTTTTAAATTTATTTAAAGCATCAATAATTTTATCTAATTGAATATCTTTTTTTTGATATGAGACTATCTTACCCTCATTATCATTAGTATCCGTTTCATAATTAAAAACAATGTTAGCAAGATAAACTTTCTCCATTAACATTAAATTATTAATTTCTTTTGTTCCTTGGTTTATTCCTAAAATTAATAAACCACTAGCTAATGGATCAAGTGTACCAGCATGGCCAATTTTCTTAATATGATATTTATGTTTAATTTTTTGAACAACATCATTTGATGTTCAATGTAATGGTTTATTAACTAGTAAAATTTTTAAATTATTTTGTGATTTTTCCATAAATTTATTTTATGATGTTATCATTATAGAAATTACTATGAGCAAAAAAACAAATCAAAGTAAATCAAAATATTATTTACATAATATACAAAACAATTATAGCAAAAATCAACCATTATCAATTACTAAGCTTGAAGTTCTTTTTGATGATGTTAAGCGTATGAGATGATACAAAAAAACTTGATGGAAAGTTTTATTGATCAATCTTTCCCTTATTTCTAATCGTCAAGAAAGATTATTGAAACAAAAAGTCATTTTTTTAACATTTTTTAATCAATATTATGATTTTCACTATAGTTACTTAGTTAAAAATGATGAATTTGATGTTGTTTACAACAAGAAATTCACTATTTGATTTTTTATTAAACCTTACTAGAATAACGTGTAACTATAACAATTGGATAGTAAGATAATTTAGATTTTCTTAAACCTTCAACGAAGGCGTCATCTTGTCTATCAATATATTTTTTTTCAATATTATTAACTAACAAATTTTGTTGAATTAAAAATTGGTACAACCCAGTAATTTCGTGTTCTGCTTTTTCCAAGACAATCTCACAAATATCTTTTCTTAAATAACAAATTGTAATTCCAACAATTTTTTTATTAATTAAAACTATTAATCCAACATAATCATTTGTTGCATCAATTTCTTTTAAAATCAAATCTCGATAAAATTTCATTTCTGAGATATTGTCATTATTTTGGTATCTCTTATTATGATTTTCAATGTATTCTAAAAGAATTTGTTTATCTTTGAAATCATTTAGTTTAATTAATTCATAGTTATGATTTTGTTTAATGAAATTATTTAAATGATTTCTTTTTTTCTGTAATTTTCTACCAGAAAGCGTTTTGAATGTTTCTGTTAAGTAAATATAGTTTGAATAGTAATTTAATTGAATTAGTTTATTTCTATCTATTTTTCAATCATTAATCATTTGTTCAATGATGTTATCAAATATGATAGTTGAATTTCCATTTAGTTCTAACAAATCTTTTTCAATTATTGAATATATTTCATTTAAATTTAATTTCTTCAGTTCATAAAAAGATGAACATAATCTTCATTGATTATTTTTATTTTTAATATAAATTAATACAACTTGATTAGTTTCACAAATCCTAAACTTAAATTCATATCCATAATATGTTCAACCAAATAAAGCAACAGGGCTAGTAAATTTGTCTTCATATTCATGATTATCAATGTATTTTGTTAATTGAATGTAATTCTCTAAATTTAAATCAATTAAAGTGTTAATTTTAATTTCATTCATATTAGAGATTCTATAATAAATAATTTAATTCAAGATATTTGAATGATTTAACGATATCATTTATTTCAATTTTATTATTTTCAGAATTTTGATTGTGATATCAAGCATATGAAATTTGTGATAATTCAACCAAATCTCACGGATTTTTATTTGATAATTTTTTAATAATATTTTCAATAAATAGGAGTTCATTATCATTAATTTTTGCGTTAAAAACACTTAAAAATTCTTCATCTTTGATTTTTACTCATTTATAGTAATTAGCTTCAATAACCCCATATTTTCAAGCTCTAAAATCAGGTTTTTTAATTAACGATCTTTCATATTTTTTATAAAATAATCCAAAAATAAAGAAAAATATTCTTTGTATTAACAAATTGTTAATCAAACAATATTCTTTATTATTTTTTATATCATTGTCATTGTTAATAACTTGAGCAATATATATTAAAATGTTAATTTTATTATTTTTCATCTTACTTATAAATAAAGTTTCATATAGAATTTTTACTTAATCACTTCAAATTAATATCGCTATATGTTTGAATCCAAGATTATGTAAATGTTTTGCTCACATTCTCGCAATAACAAATTCATCATTAATAATATAAAAATCATTTTTATTTAAATTTTGAATTTGTTCATTTCTTTTTAAATAATCTATTTGATAAGATTGTGGAAAATGTTTTTTTTCATGATAATTTACATTTTTAAATTCCAAAACATTTCATTTATCAAACTTATTGTTTTCAATGAAATTTTCTAAATAAATTATTTTATATTTATGATTAAATAAATTTTTTAAAAATAATTTCATTTTAATTATCAAAATATTTCAATTTATTTAATAAATTTGTAATATCTTCCACTTTTAAATCAATATATTTATTTATGATTTTTCTTTTAATAGTGTATTCTAAATCTAGTTTTTTTTGCTTTAAAAAACTTTCCATGAAGAAATCCCCATTAAATGGAGCGTCACATTTGTTACAAAAAATTGTTGGAATTAATTGCCCATCATTATTAGGAAATAAATTAATGGAATCACAAAACTTTATTAAAAAATAATCTAATTTTTTGACACTTCCTAATAAGAATGGTAAAAATAAACATAAATCTTCAGTTCCAACAGATTGATTAATACAATATGTTATGAATGGATTTTTACTTCCACAGATTGGACAATATTCATCTCAACTATATAATTTAAATCCTAAATCAATAGTTTTTTGTCAATTTAAATTAATATATCTTTTTTGATATTCTAAAAATGTCAAAGTGTATCGACATTTTTTACATTCATAATATGCATTATTATTTTTTAAGTCGCCGCGTAGTTCAAATTTACCACTACATCTTGGACACATTACTTCATCATAAAAATTTCTATTACTTAGAACATTTGTACTTTTCTTGTTATGTTGCGCAAAATATACTCTATTTTTTGTATTTGTACTTTTTGTTGCCATAGTTTATTGATGCTATTATATATAATATAATATTAAATTCTTATGAATTAATCTTTATAATTAATAATAAGTATGGTAAGTAATAGTAAATTAGTATTTTTTGATGTTGATGGAACGTTATTGAATGATAAAAAAACAATTAATGAATCAACAATCAAAGCAATCGAAGAATTAAAACATCATAATTATATTTTTTGTTTAGCAACAGGTAGATGCTTTACTCAAAACATTATAGATATAGCTAAACTTGCAGGATTAAATGGATTCTTAGTTCTTGCTAATGGTAACTATGTTTGAGATATAAAAAATGAAATTTTAACAACATTAGGTTTACCATTAGACCGTAAGATTGTTCAAAAATTTTATGAAGTGGCAAAAGAAGTTAAAAGACAATTAAATATTTGTTTTTTAGATGGAACATCAAAAAATTATTATTTTGGTGATGATATTAATGAAATAACAGATAGTCGTTTCTTTGTTTTTGGACCTACCATTCAACATTTTAGTCCAATTGAAGAATTAGAAGAAGATTTGGAAAAACAAATCTTGCATATTTCAATTAAAGCTGAAAGTGATCTTATTAAAAGGATAAATTCAAAATTTGATGATATTAGAAATTCTCAAAGTGCTCAAATTTCTAATGTTTCTGATATTTATATTGAAGCTGATTCATATGGAATATCAAAATGAAATGGTTGTTCATACATTCAAAAGAAACTATCAATTACTAATGAAAATACATATGCATTTGGTGACTCTGAAAATGATTTAATTATTCTTAAAAATGTTGGTAACCCAGTTTTAATGGGCAATGCTAATGATTGAATGAAAAATGAAATACAAAATATTATTGATGATAATAATAGTGATGCAATTGCTAAATATTTATTAAATTTAATCAAAAATCAAGAACAATAAACATAATTATGAAGAAAAAGTGTGAATTAGTTCCTAGTTTATTGTCTTTTGATATAAGTAAATGACCAATTTATTTTGATATTTTTCATAAAGAGTCTATTAATTATATTCATTTCGATGTTATGGATAAAAAATATGTTGAGAATTCAGCATATGATGAAAAAGATTATCAATTCTTTTTAAGACACAACAACAATTTAAAGGCTCATGTTCATTTGATGGTAGTTAATCCTTTGGATGAAATATTCAAATATAATCATGAATTAACTGATGCAATTTGTTTTCATTTTGATGCTTGTAAAAATGATTATGAGGTTTTTCAAACATTGAGTGCAATTAAAGAAATGAAAATAAAACAAGGAATCGCAATCAACCCTAATTTTAAATTTGATGATTATTCTCGATTTTTAGATGAATGTGAATTTATTACAATTATGGGTGTATATCCAGGCAAAGGTGGTCAAAAATTTGAATCTTCTTGTTTAAATAATATTATCGATATTCAAAAATATTGCTTAAAAAAAAATAGATCACTTCTAATTGAAATAGATGGTGGAATGAATTTCGAAACAATTCCAATTGTTGTTAATCAATCAAATTATATTGTTAGTGGAAGTTTTCTTGCAAATAATATTAACGATATTAAAAGTATAATTAATTGGTTCAATTTGCAAAGTAATTAATTTTTCTTTTCTATTTTTTCAATAATTTTATTTGAATTTTTAAAATGTAATTTAACAACATTTTCAAAGAAATTATAAAAATCTAATTGATTTTTGATGTTGTTTTTTTGCACTAAATTCATCATTTCATTTTCAATTTTTTTATTCCAAGCTCCCAATGGGAATGAACCTGAATCAAGATATTTTTCACTCATTTTTTCAATTTCTATAAGAAAAAAATAACGAGCTAAAATTGATGCACAAGCGACAGCTATAACTTGTGATTCAGCATGCTCAATTAGTTGAATATTTTTAAAATTATAATTATGAACATTTATCTTTTTCAAATATTCTTTAATTGAATATTCACTAGAAAATTTGTCAATTACAATACTGTCTAGTGGTCATTTTTCACTTAACATTTTTTGTTGTAGTTGATTGATAACTTGAAAATGACCAATTGTCTTAATAATATGGCTATTATTAAATTTATTAATTAATTGGTTATATTGTTGGTTAGAAATATATATTTTTTCATATGGAACAATTGCCATAATCTTTTTAGCAAGTGATTTGATTTTGTTGTCATTAACTTTTTTTGAATCATCAACTCCTCAACTTCTTAATAATTTTGCTAGTTTTGGACCAACATATACTGCACAAACGACAATTCCACCAAAATAATCTCCTACACCAACTTCATCTGTTCCAATAATATATTGATGATTGAAATTATTATTTTCATAATTTAAATTACTTGATTGCTTGTCATTTTCTTGAATTATTTCATAATCCAGTTCTTTTTTATATTTATTAATGAAACTTTTGATTTCTTTTGCTTGCACAACACATTTATATTCGCTATTTTTATTTATGTAGAATGTTATAGATCCATCATTAAAAACATATTGACTATGAATATATTGATTAGCAAAATTGGATTTATTTTGATATTGATAATATCTTTTTTCAAAATCCTTGATTATCTTTTTTGTTGTCTTGAATGATAAAATATTTGAATTCATTAATGTAAAATTATTATATCATTTGGAATAATTATGAATTTATTTGGAATTGGAATTGATGTTGTGGATTTGACAAGATCAGAGTTTGAAACTCCTGGTTTTTTTCAACGTTATATGACTCCAAAAGAATATGAAATATTTAGTAGCAATAAAAATATTAGTTCACAATATTATGCAGGCATTTGATCATTAAAAGAAGCAATTATTAAAGCAACAAATCATAAATTTAATATTCAAGATATTTCAATTGAATTTACAAGTGAAGCTCCAATTTGTCATTTACCAGGTTATGAATTATTTTTGTCAATTTCATATGAAAAACAGATTGCAGTAGCAATTGCAATCTGTTTTAAAAAATAAAAGTAATATTAATGTGAATGAATTAATAATAGAATTATTGATAAGATTACTGCTGCACTTAGTCAAACAACAATTCAAATTCATTCACTAATTTTAGCATTTCTCATATGAATGAATTCGGGAATAACTTCTAATATTCCACCAAGTGTCATAAGAGTTCCACTAATTGAATAAAATAAAGGCATCAATCATCAAATTGCTTGAATATTATTAATTAAGAAACCACCTAGTATTGTAAATGGAATCATAATCATTAATAACAAGATAGAAATAAATAAAGCTTTTCAACGACGATTATTTTGAACATCTAATTGAATTAAATAAATTACTAAAGTTGTAGGAATTAAGTGAATAACAAAAATAACTATCATTCCTCAATTTTCAAATCCTGCAATTGTATTACTTCCAGTATTTGCCATGAACCCTAAAGCAATACCATCAATTAGACGATGTGCACATAACAATAAAACAGGCAATCATTTTTGTTTTTTATTGTCAATATCAGATTCATTAAAAATAAAATCATTATGATTATGACTCATGTGTGATTCATGAATACAAGAACTTTTTTCTGAACCAATATTTGCTTTTTTCTGAACAATTCTAGTAAAAATATAACGACTTAAAATTGTAATTGTTGTTCCAATGATAGCACCACCTGCAACTACTCCAATAATTTGTAATGTATCAATCACGCTTAAAGATTCATGAGAGTGTTGAGTTGATTCATAGACAAAATTTTCTTTTGAATGCATAATTGCTTCATTAATGAAACCAACAGTTCCAAGAATTATTAATAATCCAGCAGTAAAAGCATACAAATATACTTTTCATTCTTTTTTAATTTTTACATTAAAAATAGACAATAATGTTATTACTAATGCCGGAGCACCAACTGCCATCGAGAGTAATATTAAAATGTTAATAAATGTTGTAAGCTGATAATTCATTTGAAAATTATTTTTTCTCCAAGTTTGAATATGGTATTTCAATATTTGTTATACGATTAAAAATTTCCATTCTAACAGTTGCTAAACCTTTGGTGTTGTTTAAAGCAATAATAGTTCCTTCTTCACCAACTGTATTTCCTGCAATTACACGAACTTCATCACCTATAACTAAATCTGTTGAATATACAACTGATTCCATAATGATTGAATTATCTTCATTATAAATTTTAGTAATTTCTGGATGAGAGTCATTGATTTCATCAATATTGTGTTCATCATGATTTAATATTTTTTCTATTTCTTCATCACTTACTGGAATTGGTTTAGTGTTTTTTCCAGATGAACCAATAATTCCTGTAACAAGTTGTGTATTCCGAATGATGAATCAAATTTTATCATCCATAAACATTTTGATAAAAATATAACCACCAAATTTGTTACGATCTTCTGTTTTAATTTTTTGGTAAATTGTTTTACCATTTTTTTCAATTGTTTTTCATTGGATATTTCTTGTATTTCTTCCAACATTAGCAGGTGCTTTATCTGCAGGGAAATCTTCGATAGTTATTACTTTTTCTTTAACAACTCTAATATCAATTACAGAATCATTGTAACCATATGATGCAATTTTACCTTTTAAATTTTTAACAACAGAATCTTCATTACCACTAATAACAGTAACAATATATCATTTTGGTTGTTCTTGATATTCAATTGTAGAATTTTTTGACACTTTATTACTCATAAATTACTCCTTAGAAAAGACTAAATATTACATCTATTATTAGAAAAATAATTGCTAAAAAAACAGAAATACTAATAACAATTATTAAATTTGTAAAAACTGATTTTTTGTCTAATCATGTTACACGATTAAATTCTTTTCCCATTCCAAAAAATCAACGACGAATCTTAAAACTAAATGTTTCATAATTTTGGATGTAGTCTCTTTTGGCGGTTTTTAGTTCTTTCTTTATATTATTAACAATTTCATTTCTTTTTTGTTTTGCATCTTTATAAGCATTATGAAATTCTCTAGAAGAACTATACTTGTTTTGATTATTTTTTAAGAATTCAGAATTTAACTGTTTGCTTTTTTCTTTTACAACCTTTAATTTTAATTGTAAACTAACAATTTTATCAATTGCTTGTTGTTTTTCTTCTAATCGTAATCTTTCACGTTCTAATTCATATTGTTGATGAGATTCTGATGTGTAGTTTTGATCATTTAGAATACTTCTAATTTTTCTTGAATTTACAATTCGACGTCGTTTAACTTTATCTTTCATAATTAACGACTCTCCTTATGTAATGTATATTGATTACAAGTAGAACAAAACTTTCGTAGTTCTAAACGATTTTGCAAATATGGATTTTTACTTGTGTGATAATTACGTGATAAACACTCTTCACAAATTAAAATTACATTTTTTCGCATTAAATAATCAATTCTTTAAATAATTTTTTATTTACATTAATCTTCTTATATTTTAACTTAATTGCTGCATCATTTATAAATGGAAATACAATAAATATCATTAACATTGTAAAAAAGACAATTGTAGCAAAGATCGGCTTAATTCCATTTGCTCTAACAAATAATCCTCATGGATAATTTTCTAAATTAAATACTCCAGCTAAACTAAGGAAAACTTTTGTACTAAAATTTCAGAAGAATTGGTATCCAAATGCTAGATAACAACCAAGAACAGCAATCGGAGCAATTCATGTAAATCCAGGCATTCTATCGGTATGAACTTTTTTAGTAAATCGATTTATTCATGCTTTCAATATTAACGTTGCATAAACTGCAAACATAAATAAAGTTGGAAAGTTTGATACACCATCAACAATGACATCACTATTAATAATAGAAGATGGGATTAATAATACTAATCATCAAAATCCATAAATAATAAATCCTAATAATAGTCCTGGTTTATTTGTGCCATCAACATATTTATTTAGTCATCAATAACCAGCAATAATTCTATATTCAACAGAGAATGTTAAAACTCTCATTCCAACAATACATAAAGCATTAAGCGTACCAAGGACACAAACAAAAATGAAAACAGAAATAACAATTGTAAATGCATCTTTTAATGCTAAGTTATTTGCAAATATTGCATTAAACACATTTTGTGCTGTTCCTTGTGAAACCATAATTTGTCCAATTGTAATGAAAATGTAGAATAAAACACAAATTCCCATTCCCAAAATAATTGTTAAAGGAACATTTCTATTTGGATTGTGTAATTCACCTTTTAATGATGCAACCCCAACAAAACTATCATAAGCAAATAAAATACTTGGAATTGATCCTAAAATTCCTTCAATACTTATTTGACTGAATGAATTATTTGGGTTACTAGGATCAAATAAGCTAAGATTTGAATGCATAGAACCATAGATGATTCCAGCAAGACCAACCATTATTAACGGAATGAATTTTAAAACAGTTGAAACAACTTGGAATCTTCCAGATCATTTCATTGATCAATAGTTAAAAGCAGTAAATAAAAATATTAATACAAGTGCAATTAGCATCACATAAGACATATGAAATTCAGCTGGAATATCTTGGTTCATGTAAAAAAGTTTTACAAGTGATTCAGCAGCGAAAATTGCAATTGATAAATTCAATATTCCTCAATAAAAAAATGCATTATTTAAAGAAATATATCTACCAACTTTTTTTCCATACATTCTTTCGGTGGCTCCACCTAAACCAGCACCATTTCTATGATTGAAACCAACTTCAGCAAAACTGAACGCAGTTAGTAATGAAATTATTGAGGCAACTATTCATGAAATTAATACCCCATATGGATTATTTAAATTTTCTTTAAAAACGGTATTATTTTTAAAGAAAATTCCAATTCCAATTAATGAGCTAACAAAAATTGAAATTGCAGTTATCAATCCAATTTTTTTAGCCGTTTTTGTTTTTACAGACATAAAATACCTTAATTATTTATTAATCTTTATATAGTTTTTATAAGCATCTCTTGCTGCATCTTCTTCAGCAATTTTTTGTGTTTCACCTTTTCCATGACCATATACGCAATTATCATATATTAATTTAACATATTTGATATTATCTTGATTACTATTTTCTAGAACATAACGAATTTCGTTTTTGTTTCCTCTAATTAAAGCCTCTTGAATTAATGTCTTATATGGTTTAGAAACTTGAATTTCATTATTTAAATAACGTTCAATAATACATTTTTTAATAACTCTTTCAGTATATTCAATTCCTAAATCATCAGCAATTGCTCCAATAAAGGCTTCAAAAACATTTTCCATAATCTTTTTTGAAACATCTTGTAATCCATTGCCGACAATAATTAGTTCATCAAGTCCAATAATTTGCGTAGCTTTAGATAAAACATCTGACGAAACTAATTTGGATTTAATGATAGACATTTCACCTTCATTAGATTTAAGATTATTAAATAGAAATTTAGTAACCATCCAAGAAATTGCAGAATCTCCTAAAAACTCATATTGCTCATAATTATAATTTAATGAGTTTTCGTGACTATATGATGGATGAGTAAAAGCAACAAGATACTTATTTATTTGTTTAGGTTTTAAATCAAATTTTGCCAAAATAGATTCTAATTTTGACAATCATTTTTTTTCTTCAAAATTATTTTTGTTTATCATGCTCTTTGATTTCGTTTTTTATTTTTTCAATAGTTTTATTTTTAATACACGAATATAACATTTCCAAAGCACTATAAAATTGCTTTCGTTCAGCGCTACCATGAGTTTTAACACATATTTGATTTAACCCCATTGCAAATGCTCCTGCATAATTCTTGTAATCAAATTTTTTTGAAATATTTCTAAAAATATTTTTAGAAAATAATCCTGCAATTATATTTTTTGGTTTTGAATATTCTTGTTTAATTATTTTTGAAAATGTTTTTACTGATCCTTCGCAAGCTTTTAAAGCAATATTCCCTGTAAAGCCATCAGTAACAATAACATCAGCAACATTGTTCAAAATATTATTAGATTCAACAAATCCAATGTAGTTAATTTTTTTATTTTTTTTCAACATTTCACTTATTTCATGTTGAAGAGCATGACCTTTATGATTTTCGGTTCCAATATTAAGCACCCCAATACGGGGATTAGTAACTCTTTGCATTGCATAAATATTTGCCATTAATGCATATTTATATAAATCATTTGCATTAACATCTAATGTTGCTCCAACATCAATCATATTTACAACACCATTTTCAATATTTGGAATAGATGGCATCAATCCAACTTTTTCTACACCAGGCATTAAGCCAATTATGCTATATGTTAAATATACAAATACAGATGTATTTCCAGCACTTAAAAGTCCATCGCCTTTATTTTCTTTTAATAAATTACAAGCAATTTCCATTGATGTATTAGATTTGCGACGTGCAGTTAAAACTGTATCATTTTGATCAATATAATTTTCAGCATGCATAATTAAAAAACAATTCTTAAATTTAGAATCATTAATTTCTTTTTCAATTTGATCTTTATTCCCTACTAAGATGATGCTTTCATTTTGATGTTTTTGTAAAAAAAATTCACAAGCAATTATTGCTTCTTCTAATTTGTTTTCAAATCCCATCACATCTACAATCAATTTCATTATTGTAATCCTATATAGTAGTTGTATATTTTTTGATTTCCATCTCTAACTTCACACACAAGTCCATATTGCATTAAAACATAGTTTTCAAATTCTTTAATAACATCGTCACTTGTATTTTGTCCACGTATTAAGAAACATAAGTCAAACTTATTATTTTTAATTAGTTTGTCTAATGTTGTTTTTAGAACTATGAATTCATCATTATTAGCTACAACAACTTTTTTACTAATTATTCCAATTCAATTGTTTTTCTTAACTTCAATATTTTTATATTTAACATTTTTGCTTGCAATTGAGATAACAGCTGAATCAACTTTTCTCAATTGATTATTCATTTCGAATGTATTTCTAGTTAATGATTTAGTGCCATCAAATAGTGCAGCACAAACCATTGCTTCAATTAAATTCTTACTCGGGATAACTTTTATGTTAATTTTATTTTGACTTTTTCCACTTTCCTTTGCAGCAATTACATAGTTAGAGTCATCTGTAATGATGATAACATTCTTATATTTAATTGCAAAACATGCATTTAGAAATTGTGAGATATTTGGTGCTAAACTATCTTCAGTTACAATAACTTCATTTATTCCAAAATCAGATTTAACCATATCTCCAATCTCTTTTGTTGGTACAGTCATCAACATTCCAACTTTATCTTTAAAGTCATTAGTATTGAAATTGTTAAAATTATCATTGCTATATTCATTCATTTTGCTTTTTCATTGCAATGTCATATTTTCAATTTTGATACGCTCAAACTCACCACATTTTTGTCCTAGCTCAAGTAATTTGTAAGGAAACATTGTGTGAATATGAATTTTAATTAAATTTTCATGTTGAACAAATACTAGACTATCACCAATTTTTTCTAGTTTTTCTTTCAAACTTTTTATATTAGGCGTAGCCTTATTATTATTATTATTATAGGGATTAATTTCTAGTTCAGTATTGATAATAACTTCACTACAATAACCAAAACCTTCATCTTTTTTATTACTAAAAAATTCATGATTTTCTTCTACATATGCTGAATCTTCTTCTTTATTTTTTTCTTTGATTTCATTAATTAAATTTTGTAATGAACCATCTAATGAAGCATTCATTCCTTTAAAAAAAGCAAGCAAACCATATCCACCAGAATCAACGACTCCAACTTCTTTTAATTCACTTAATAAATTTGGAGTATTATCCAATGATTTTTGTCCAAAAATGATAACATCTTTAAACAATTCTTCAACTTCATAATATTCATTTTTATTGATGTTTTCTGAAATTTCACGAATAACAGTTAAAATTGTGCCTTCAACAGGATTATTTACTGATCTATAAGCAGATTCTTTTGCTAATGTAAATGATTCTTTTAACTTTGCTATATCAAGTTCTTGGATATTTTCAAAGTTACCCATAAATCCTCTAAAAATTTGACTAAAAATAACTCCAGAATTTCCTCGAGCATTCATTAGCATACTTTTAGTTAAAATTTTTGCATAACTATCAAATGTTCGATAATTTTTTTCATCTATACACATCAATCCACCATTGATTGTTGTGTACATATTTGATCCAGTATCTCCATCTGGAACAGGAAAAACATTTAAATTGTTAATATGATTTTGTTCTATAGAAAGAATTTGTTCTCCACCATGAATCATATTGATTCATGTTTGCATATTAATAGATTTCATGATTTTCCTATTTTAAATTTAATTTTTTTAATAATATTAACCTACAAAAATATCCTATTTTATTAGGATAATTAATATGTATTTATTCCATTCTACTATATATTTAATCCAATTTATTTATTATTTGTTTATTACCAATATGGTATAATTATTTTGTTTTATGTATCTACAGAAGGATTTCTAAAAATGTCAAGAATTGATCAATTAACACTTAAGGGTCCTCTAACTGGTAACAAACGTTCTCATGCTATGAATCACTCACGTCGTGTTTGAAATGTTAATTTGCAAAAAATTCGTGTTCGTGATGCTAATGGTTCAGTTGTAACACTTAGAGTATCTGCTCGAACAATTAAGTCTCTTTCACATGTTCGAATTCGTAACAAAAATAAAACAGTCAGCAGTGAAACAGCAGAATAAATTATATATTTAAACAAAAGTGGTTGTAATAAACAACCACTTTTGTTTTGCTTTTTTTTAATTTTAAATAATATTTCCTACATTTGTTACAACTCATTGAATATCATCATCATCTTCACATGAGTCAATAAATCGAGTTAATAACTTGTCATCATCTTCGGTAATATCAACTAAACTACTAGAAATATATTTAATTGATGCATCCAAAATATTATATTCTGAATTTGAATCAAAAATTTCTTTTACTGCTAAGAAATCCTTCTTATCAGTTAGTAATTCAAATGCAGATTCATCTTCAATTAGATCAACTATTTCATAATTTAAAGTTAATTGAAGAATCTTATCATAATCCAAATTTGCTTTATCTAAAATTATTTGACCATATTCATTAAAAAGCATCATTACACTATTAGGTTTTGATATTTCACCTTTTAGTTTTGAAAAATATCCTCTCAAATTACTAATTGTTCTTTGTTCATTATCAGTTAATGCTTTAATAATTATTGCTAGTCCTTTTGGCCCATATCCTTCATAATACAATTCTTTTAATGATTCACTATCTTTATTTGAATTAATATTACGCATGATTGTGTCACGGCTTAAATTATTTTGCAAACCTCTTGCAATCGCAACTTTTAATCTTGGATTTGCATCAGGGTTTGGTCCGCCAACTTTTACAGCAGCTTTAATTTCTCGAATACATTTAAGTGAAATTTTAGATTGTTGTTGTTGCTTTTTGTTAATAGATGCAGCAATTAAATGTTTACGTGGCATACTAGTTTTCCTTATAAAATTGATTTATACATTGGACAAAAACGTTGACCAACTTTAATATCATAATTTTCAATAGTTCCTGGAGTTAATAAAAAAATGTGACAAACTTGATTAAGTTCAATATTCTTATTTGTTGGAAAACTATAATATGTTTTTAAAACAATTCAATTTAACCCAACAATAACTAAATCAAATTTAGATTTGAAATTAATTGATGATCAATTTGTTCTTAAATTAACTAAAAAACATAAGTGATAATCAATTTCACTATAATTATATAAATAATCTTGGATATAGTTATTATTTTTCAGTCAACAAACTTTAATTTTTGTTTCTTGATTATCTATATACAGATTATTTTTTCTAATTAATGATTGTCGCAAAAATGAATTACGGATTATTTTCTTTTTATATTTTTCTCTTAATAACTTTAAATTATTCCATTTCATTTTTATCAATTATTTTTTCCATTAATCTAAATAATTGTCAATTACGTGTTTTGACATATATTTTTAATAAATTAAATGTTTGATTATTGAATTCTTTCAATTCCTTATTATCTTGCATTTCTTTAACAATTATTTCTTCTTGTTCTTTTGTTAGTTTGCTACGTTTAAATTGTCGAGCAAAAGTTTTGCTCATTTTTGTTAGTAATTCACGCTCATTAACATTATTTCAACTTCTAAAATAATTTTGCACATAGTTGTAATATTGTCTAGTTTTTTCATTTTTAATATTTACTTGTGTTTGAGAATTTTGTGCATTTTCAATTCATTCATTAACTAATTTGTCTTCAACGACATCAATTCTTAAATTTTTTGTATCTTCTTTGCTCAATTTATCTAACTGTGTTTTTCATTCACTACTATATTTGCAAACAAAAACAAGATTCATTGACTCAATTGTGCTATATAAATAATTTAATAATCTCAAGATATTATAAATATCACTTGATCCTAATCCATCAAAATTCAAAATAATATTATGTTTCAATTCTTTTACTTTATTATTCAAGAAAACTAATTTATTTAAGAAAAAATGATATTTTTTAACAAAAGCTGCTTTTTTAGCTAAGTATTCATACATATTCATATTGTAGTAACGCACTTTATTTTTTCTAAGAATGTAATAGTTAGCTACAACAATAAAAATAAATACCAATGTAAAAATAAGTGGAACTATAACAGTTGGATCATTAAATCATACACTTCAAATTTTAGGAACCAACAATGCTTGTGATGATTTATTGTCAGTTAAGCAAATGCTTTTCATATCTAAACCATAGAAAATATTATCATTTGGTAATTTTGTGAATAACATTCCATTTCAACTATTAATAATTGAATCAATATCACTAATTGCACCAATAGAAATAGTTTGTGTAACCATTTTAAAATAAGCAAGTGCTTGAAACTCTTCAGTAAAATTAACAAATTTAAATTCACTAAAAACATGAGTTGATAAAAAATCTCTAAATTCTAAAAGCGCATTGATTCCAAAAACATTGTATCTTGGTCCAAAATATTGTTCAAGATAATACTTTAGTCAATTTAAGTCTGGATTAGAACCAAAGAATGCATTGTAATCACTTGCACTTGTTAAATTTTTTAATTTACTCATTAATGTATTTGAAACATTAATCATATTGTCTTGCACAATAACTCAACCAATTATCTTATTATTTGCAATGACGCTTCCAGTAAAATTACCTCTTACAAGCTGGAGCGAGTCAGCAGCTGCATTGAAAATTGGAATTGCAATTCCAAAAATTAAACAAATAATTAATCCAATAATACTCCCTCATAACAAAATATTATTTAGCATTCTAAAGCGATTCACTTTATTTTCTGATAATGATTTTTGTTTGCGAAAGTCATTATTATAGAACAAGAAATTTGTTAAAAAAGAAAAAAAACGGCTTTTAGCACCAATATGCGACATTAAAATCGCATCTGTAATAGTTAACACACGGTCACTATTTAATGCCTCGCCGTTATTATGAAAATAAGTTTTATCAATAGTTTTATCTAATTTATAAAACTTATTGTAAATAATTATTTTTTGTTCACTAGCCACGTAAGTTTAATTCTTTAATAATTGTTCGGTAACGTTCAATATCATTGTGTTCCAAATAAGCTAATAAATTTTTACGTTTTGCAACTTTAATATACAAACCACGTTTAGAAATTTTGTCTTTTTTATTTTCAATCATGTGTTTTGTTAATGCATTGATTTCTTCTGTTAGGATAGCAAGTTGAACTTCAACTTTACCAGTGTTAACAGAGCTTCCACCAAATTTAGTAACTAATTCACTTTTTTTAGCACTTGATATTGCCATAATTTCAATTCTCCAAATAAATATTAAATAATGTTTAAACAAAGTAATATTTCAAAATGGAGAACAATATTACAATGTTTAACACTTAGAATATATTAATTTTATCTTAAAAAGATTTTTTTGAATAATATTCTTTTTTTCTTTGTTCTTTTACTAATTTTTCAATGTGTCGACGCTTGTATTTTTGTTCAATTTTTTTAATTTTTTCTTTTAATTTCTTTTTATAACCAGGCTTAACTTTTTTACTGGAAATATTAATTGTTTTTTTAATTTCTAAATCTTGCTCAGTGCTAGAAATTTTTTTGCGACTAATTTTGATATTAGCATCGACTAATTGGTTATTTTTAATTTGACAATTAATAAGATTAAGTTTTAATCCACTTAATTTATTAAGAGTTTCAAATTCATTTGGGTTGTATAAAATATATGACTCTCCAATGTATTTACTTCTTCCAGTTCTTCCTGCTCGATGAATATATCATTGACTATTTTGTGGCATATCATAACTTATTACATGACTTGCTCCATCAATGTCAAGCCCCCGACTGACCAAATCACTTGCTACAACATATTGATAATTTAATCTTTTGATTTCTTTATAATTATTTTTTCTTTCACGCGTTTTTAGTCCAGCATGCAAATTAATTACTTGATAATTTTGTTGCAACAACATCTTATAAATTTCATCTGCTTTTTTAGTTGTGTTAACAAAAATAATACAAAAATATGGATTTATTTTTTGTAACAAAACAGATAAAGCGTGATTTTTATCTTGAGTTTTTAATAGATAATGTTTAATTTTGTTATATATAACATCATTATTATTTAAATCAATAACTTTAATGTTTTTATATATTTGTTGTAATTCATTATTTAAAAGATTGTGTAAAGTAGCACTAGTTGCAAATTTTCAAACATCTTTTTTTTCTAAATCTAATTTATTTGAAATTTGTTTAATTTCTTTCATGAAATTTAGATCTAGCAACATATCTGCTTCATCTAATCCAAATGCTATTAAATTTTCAAATTTTGAATCTGGTAAATTTTGACTTACTTCTAAAAATCTTTTTGGTGTGCAAACAATAATTTGTGGATTATTGTTTAATTGCGCTTGCTTGATTAGCTTGTCTAAATCCAAACCACCAATTCATAAAGCTGTTCTTAATTCATTGTTGTAAGGTTTTATTTCATTAATTATGCCTTCAATTTGTCTAGCAAGTTCACGTGTTGGACAAACAATAATAGCTTGATATTCTTTTTTACTAAAGTCAATTTTATTTAATATTGGTAACAAAAAAGATAAAGTCTTTCCACTACCTGTTGGACTGATTCCGATTAAATTTTTATTACTTTTAATTTCTTTTAAAAATTCTAATTGAATTGG